>JAVEEC010000074.1 GCA_030840645.1 Frankiaceae bacterium | reverse complement strand
GCCTGCGTACGTCCGGCCTCGTCGCGGCCGTCGACGGTGCCGGCGGCGAGGTCGCCGCGCACACCGTCGCCCCGCCCAGCGGGCCGGTCTGGAGCTCGGTCCGGGTGCCGCTGCACGGCGCGCTGGCGATCGGGCTCTCGCAGGTGCCGTACCGGCGCCGGGAGCGCGGGGTGGCGGGCACCGTACGGCCGCGCCGTTCCGAGCTGGCCCGCCACCTCGACCGGCGGACCCGCCGGGACCCCTAGTCCCCCAGCAGGGCGTCGACGAACTGCGCGGGGTCGAACGGCGCCAGGTCGTCCGGGCCCTCGCCGAGCCCGACGAGCTTCACCGGGATGCCGAGCTCGCGCTGCACCGCGACGACGATGCCGCCCTTCGCGGTGCCGTCCAGCTTGGTCAGCACGACGCCGGTGACGCCGACCGCGCCGGCGAACTGCTTCGCCTGCACGACGCCGTTCTGGCCGGTCGTGGCGTCGAGGACGAGCAGCACCTCGTCGATGGAGCCGAGCTTCTCGGCGACCCGCTTGATCTTCGTCAGCTCGTCCATGAGGCCGGTCTTGGTGTGCAGCCGGCCGGCGGTGTCGATGAGCACGGTGTCCGCGCGGCGTTCGGCGCCGGTGCGGACCGCGTCGTACGCCACCGCCGCCGGGTCGCCGCCCTCGGGCCCCCGGACGACCTCCGCGCCGACCCGGCCGGCCCAGGTGGCGAGCTGGTCGGCGGCGGCGGCGCGGAACGTGTCCGCCGCGCCGAGCACGACCGAACGGCCGTCGGCGACGAGGACGCGGGCGAGCTTGCCGCAGGTGGTGGTCTTGCCGGTGCCGTTGACGCCGACGACGAGCACGACGGCGGGGCGCTCGGCGTGCGGCAGCGTCCGTAGCGACCGGTCCACGTCGCCGATCGCGGTGAGCAGCTCCTCGCGCAGCAGCGCGCGCAGCTCGCCCGGCGAGCGGGTGCCGAGCACCTTCGTCCTGGTACGCAGCGACTCCACGATCTCGGTGCTCGCGGCGACGCCGACGTCGGCGGCGAGCAGCGTGGTCTCGACGTCCTCCCAGACGTCGTCGTCCAGCTTGTCGCTGGCGAGCAGCGTGAGCAGGCCGCGGCCGAGGGCGTTCTGCGACCGGGAGAGCCGGTCGCGCAGCCGGACCAGGCGGCCGGCCGTGGGCTCGGGGACGTCGAGTACGGGGCCCGGCGGCGTCTCCACCTGCGGCGGCGGGATCGTCGGCGGCAGCTCGACGGTGTCGACCGTACGGCGGACCTCGGGCAGCGTGTCGCTCGCGTCGTCGCCGACGCCCGGCGGGATCGACGGGCGGGTCGGTGCCGGCGGGAGCGCCTTGGTACGGCCGCGGGTGGCGACCAGACCGACGACGCCGAGGACCGTCAGGACGGCGATCGCGACGATCAGCT
This sequence comes from Frankiaceae bacterium, assembly GCA_030840645.1. Taxonomy (GTDB): domain Bacteria; phylum Actinomycetota; class Actinomycetes; order BP-191; family BP-191; genus BP-191. Next base: position 1,160 of record JAVEEC010000074.1, on the reverse strand, counting down.
CAAGCACGGATGTCCTCGCGTTCGCGCAGCCGCTGGGAGATCACGGTGCTGATGCCGTCGCCGCGCATGCTGACGCCGTACAGCGAGTCGGCGATCTCCATCGTCCGCTTCTGGTGCGTGATGACGACGATCTGCGACGTACCCCGGAACTCCTCGACCATGTCGAGCAGCCGGCCGAGGTTGCGGTCGTCCAGCGCCGCCTCGACCTCGTCGAGCAGGTAGAACGGGCTGGGGCGGGCGCGGAAGATGGCGAACAGCAGCGCGATCGCGGTGAGGCTGCGCTCGCCGCCGGACAGCAGCGAGAGCCGCTTCACCTTCTTGCCGGGCGGGCGCGCCTCGACCTCGATGCCGGTCGTCAGCAGGTCGTCCGGGTCGGTGAGGACGAGCCGGCCCTCGCCGCCCGGGAACAGGATCGCGAAGACCTTCTCGAACTCCCGCGCGGTGTCCTCGAACGCGCTGCGGAACACCTCGTGGATCCGCTCGTCCACCTCCTTGACGACAGTGAGCAGGTCGCGGCGGGTGTCCTTGAGGTCCTCGAGCTGGTTGGAGAGGTACGCGTGCCGCTCCTCCAGCGCGGAGAACTCCTCCAGCGCGAGTGGGTTCACCTTGCCGAGCAGCGTGAGCTGGCGGTCGGCGGCGGCGGCGCGGCGCTCCACGGTCTGCCGGTCGTACGGCGCGGGCGTCGGGTCCTCGGCGTCCGACGGCGGCGGGACGTCGTTGTCCGGGCCGTAGTCGCCGACGAGGGAGTCCGGGTCGATGCCGTACTCCTCGGCGCACTTGGCCTCCAGCGCCTCGATCCGCAGCCGCTGCTCCGTCCGCGCCATCTCGTCGCGGTGCGCGACGTCGGTGAGGCCGTCCAGCTCGGCGGCGAGCTCGCGACGGCGGGTACGGACCTCGGCCAGCTCGCTCTCCCGGCCGCGCCGGCTCGCCTCGACCGCCTCCCGCTCGGCGCTCGCGGCGGCGAGGGAGCCGTCGATGCGGTGCAGGGCGTCGTACGCGGCGGCCGCGACGGCGGCGGCGACGATCGCGCCGGTGGCCCGCCGCTGTCGCAGCGCGGCGAGCCGCTCGCGGGAGGCGCGTTCGGCCTGCGCGGCGCGCTCCAGCGCGTCGGCGCGCGAGGCGAGGGCGCGGGCGCGCTCCTCGCCGGCGACGACGCCGAG
>JAVEEC010000152.1 GCA_030840645.1 Frankiaceae bacterium | reverse complement strand
CCAGCGAGGAATTCGTCGAGGCGATCGTCGACGCGGTGGTCGGCACAAAAACGCTGCTGCTTCTGAACTTCCGTCCGGGCTACGTGGCCCCCTGGATGCAGCGGTCGCACTATCGCCAGATTTCGCTTGGACCTCTGCAAGGCGCCGAAGCCAGCGAACTGCTGAGCGGTCTGCTGGGCGACGATTCGTCGCTGGCGCTATTATCGCGCAATATCGCAGAGCGCGCGCAAGGCAATCCGTTTTTCATGGAAGAACTGGTGAACTCGCTCGCCGAGCGCGGTGATTTTGAAGGCCAGCGCGGAGCCTATCGCCTCAAGGCGGGAATTGATGCCATTCCGCTGCCGCCGACGGTGCAGGCCGTCCTCAGCGCGCGCATCGACCGGCTCGCGGAGACGTCGCGGCAGCTGCTGCAAATCGCGGCCGTCGTCGGCCGCGAGGTGCCGCTTGCGATCCTGCAGAGCGTCGCGGGCCTGCCCGCCAATGATATCGCCGAAGCGCTGCTGCAGCTTCGGCGCGCCGAATTGCTGTACGAACTGCCGCCGTTCAGCGATGGCGTGCACGGGTTCCTGCATCCGCTGATCCAGGAAGTTGCCTACCAATCGCTGCTGCAGGGGCGACGCCGCGAACTTCATGGCGCCCTCGCGCGCGCGCTCGCGGAACTATTCGCCGACCGCGCCGACGAGTATGCGGCGCTGGTCGCGTTTCACCTGGAGCGGGCCGGCGATCTGCTCGCCGCGGCGCAATCCCATGCGCGGGCTGCCATGTGGATCGGCGCCAAGGACCCGAACCAGGCCTACAGAAGCTGGATGAAAGTGCGCGAACTCGCAATCAACCAGCCGCGTTCGGAGCAAGTCGACTGGCTGCGGATGGCGGCATCCGGCCAGATCGTGAATTTCGGGTGGCGGGAAGGCCTGCCGGCGGAAGAGGCTCGGCTGTATTTCGAGGAGGCCAGGGAGCTGGCTCTCGCCGCCGGCAACATGCGGGCCAACGCCATGATGCATGCCGGTCTTGGCCGGCTGTTGGCGGTGAGAGGATCGGCGGACGACTACGTCGCGAAGGTCACGGAGGGAATCGAGCTTGCCAGGCAAGCCGGGGACCCCAGCCTGGAAGTCATGCTGACGGCCGGGCTGTGTCATGCGCTTCGGTTGTCAGGCCGTCTTACCCGGGCGCTCGAGGTCAATATCGAGGCGACCAATCGCGCCCACGAGGTCAACAAGCACCATCGCACGGTGCTCGGTTTCGACATCGAGCCGTGGCTGACGGCGCTGCGCGGCCAACTCCTGATCATGCTGGGGCATGGCGACGACGCGCGCTCGTATCTGGATCGCGTGATCCAGATGGACACCGAACATATCAATGCATCCGATCATATGGTGCCGAGCATCTCCTACATCGACCTCGCCTGGGTCGAGGGCGATGTCCGGCTCGCCGAGCAACATGCCGAGCGCGCGACTTCGATCGCGACGCGAAGCGGCAATCCGTATCTGCTGACCTATGCGATGGCAGGCCGTGGCCTGTCGCTGATCGTCGCGGGCAAATACAGCGCCGCCGTCGAAGAGTTGAACTCCGGGCTCGATTTCGCGCGGCGGCGAAAAGCCGGGCTGGAATACGAACCGCGGATGCTGGCGGATCTCGCCAACGCCTATCGTCTGAAGGGCGATTTCGTCGCCGCCGTGCGCGCCGCCGATGAGGCGATTGAGGTTTCGACCACACGCCATACGAGGGTGGCGGAAAGTTTTGCCCGTATCCTGCGCGCCCACATCCTTTTCGCGTCGGGAGCGCTCAAGGAGGCTGAAGGCGAACTGGCGCGAGCGGAAAAGCTGATCGAAGAGACCGGCGCGACGATCTACGCGCAGCTTGCCCGCGATCTCAAGGCGGACCTGCAAAGCTACGCGGCGGTGCCGCGGCAGCCTGCCGATGGGCCCAAACTGGCGACCGTCCGCAGGTCGAACGGCGCTAGTTAAGCCCGGGCTTCCTTGATGCGACATAGACGCCGGTCAGCACCAGCGCGTAGCGGTCGGACCCCCGGGACGTAAAAGCTGCTCTCAAACCAGCGCCGCGACGATCGCCCCAAGCGCGCCGCGCGCGCCTTCCGGCTTGAGCTCGATCTGCAAGCCGCGCTGGCCGCCGTTGCTGTAGACGCTGGTCTTGCCGAGCGCCGTTTGCTCGATCGTGACCGGCACGCGCTTTTTTTTGCGCGAACGGACTGATGCCGCCGACGTGATAGCCGGGCATTCGGGCTCTTTGCTGTGTCGTGTTCCGGACAGGGAACACTCTAATTCCGCGAGATTATTTTCTCCAGACCTGCCGCCCCAAGTGCTGCAAATTCGAAATTTCCGGTCTTTCGTTTCGCGCGCGGTTTTCGGTCACGCGAATGTTGACGTCGTCACAAGCTTGCGAATATGATCGGAAAAGTTGCAGGCTCACACGTTATTTCGATGCTACTGGGAGGGGCATCGCGTTTTGCGTGAGATGATTTTGCAGCCGCAGGTCATCACAGCGAAAAATTAACAAGATAAGCTCGACAGCGACCGCTCCGAACCCATTGCAAATTTCCCGATCATAACCGGCGGCGGTTCGTGACCTAGGAAAGCTCACCGTAATTCCAGATGCGCCGGCTCGCGCCCGCGCACCAGCATCACTGTGTCCAGAACAGGCAGGGGTTTTTCATGACCAATCACGCGCCGACTTTCACATCTTCATCCGCGACCGGCAGCTTCAGCGAGAACAGCAACACCACGGGTTCGTCCGCGCTGCACACGTTGACGGGGACGATGAATTTCACCGACAGCGATCATAGCGACACACATACGACGAGCGCGTCGCTTAAGTCCGCCACGGTGTCGGGCGGCACGGTCATCCCGGCGTCGACGCTGGCGCATTTCCAGACCGCCATGACCTCCCAGAAGATCAGCGACAGCAACGGCTCGGGAAAAATCAAATGGACCTTCAACGACGCTGATAACGATTTCGATTTCCTGGCCAAGAACCAGACGCTGGTTCTCACCTATAACATCAAGGTTCTCGATAATCACGGCGGCAGCGCCATACAGACCGTGAAAATCACCGTTACCGGCACCGACGACAAGCCCGTGATCACCGCGACGGCAGTCGCGACGGTGACGGAGCAGGCCAACAAGACGCTGTCGTTTTCGATGGATACGGTTAATGTCGCGCTGGCATTCACCGACGTCGATCTCGCCAACACCGGCCATACCGCCACCGTGCTCTCGGCTTCGGCGACGGGGAACACGTCGGGGATCATCTTCGGTAACGCCCAGTTGATGGCGTATTTCGACGTCGACAACGTGGTCAAGAATAACGGCTCCAGCAGCGGTGTCATCAACACCACTTTTTCCGCTCCCGACCTTTCCTTCGACTACCTGGCGGACG
>JAVEEC010000139.1 GCA_030840645.1 Frankiaceae bacterium | reverse complement strand
GTCGAGGTCCAGCTGCGCGGCATCACCCAGGTGCAGACGAACGAGCGGGCGGGGCTGACGTTCGCGGCCGGCCTCCGCTCGGTCCTGCGGCAGGACCCCGACGTCATCCTCGTCGGCGAGGTCCGCGACACCGAGACCGCGGAGCTGGCGCTGCGCGCGTCGCTGACCGGCCACATGGTCTTCTCGACCCTGCACACGAACGACGCCTCCGCCGCCGTCACCCGCCTCGTCGACATGGGCGTGGAGCCGTTCCTCATCGCCTCGTCGCTCACGCTCGTCGTCGCGCAACGGCTCGTCCGCGTGCCCTGCGACCGCTGCGCGGCGCCGTACCAGCCGAGCCCCAGGACGTTGCAGCTGCTCGGTCTCACGGCCGAGGACATCGAGGCCGGCACCGTCGTCCGCGGCCGCGGCTGCGAGCAGTGCGGCCAGACCGGCTACCTCGGCCGGACCGCCATCTTCGAGGTGCTGCCCATCGACGCCGGCCTGCGCGCGGTGCTCACCGCCCGGCCCACCGAGTCCGCGATCCGCGCCGCCGCCCGCGCGACCGGCGTCTCGTCGCTGCGCTCCGACGGCATCACCCGCGCGCTGCGCGGCGAGACGACGCTCGAAGAGGTGCTCCGCGTCACGCAGGTCGACTCCGCGAGCGGGCCCCGCTGCCACAACTGCCACCGGTCGCTCGAGGACGACATGGCGTTCTGCCCCTGGTGCGCCACGTCCGTCGAACGGCAGGCCTGCCCCGGCTGCGCCCGCCGGATGGACCCCGAGTGGCGCGTCTGCCCCTGGTGCAGGCACGGCCGCGAGGGGAGCCCGGTCCTGCCCGCCGGCGAGACCGCGCCGGAGCCGAGGCGGCCGAAGATCCTCGTCGTGGACGACGACCGTTCCGTCCTCGACTTCGTGGAAGCGGCGTTGATCGACGTCTGCGACGTGCTCCGTGCCGAGACGGCGGAGGAGGCGTTGCGGATCTCCGCGATCGACGACCTCGACGCGATGGTGCTCGACCTGATCCTGCCCGACCTCTCCGGCATCGAGCTGACCCGGCTGCTGCGCGCCGACACGCGGACCGCGCTGCTGCCGTTGCTGCTGCTCACCGGTAGCGACGACGCGCTGCTGCGGACGGAGGCGTACCACGCGGGCGCCGACCAGTTCCTCAGCAAGCCGGTCGAGCCCGCCACGCTGGAGGCGAACGTCCGCCAGCTGCTGGAGCGCACGACCGTCGCGGCCGAGGTCGTCTAGCTACAGCCCGGGCCGGCTCCCGGCAGCGGCCCGGCGATGCGGCCGAGCGCGCTCGCGATGACCGCGGTCTCGTTCTCGTCCAGCAGGTCCAGCAGGTGCTCCCGCACACCCCGCAGGTGTACGGGCGCCGCCGCGCGGAGGCGGTCGTACCCCTCGTCGGTCAGCACGGCGTTGGTGCCGCGCGCGTCGCTCGGGCAGGACTCGCGGCGGATCAGCCCGTCCCGCTCCAGCCGGTCCACGAGCCGGGTGAGACCGCTGCGGGAGAGCACGGCCCGGTCGGCCAGGTCGGTCATCCGGAGGCGGCGGTCGGGGGCTTCGTTCAGGAACAGCAGCACCTCGTACGAGCCGAGCGGGAGGTCGCACTCGGCCGACAGCTCGGCGTCCAGGATGCGGGTGACCTTGGCGTGGGTACGTAGGAACGAGCGCCAGGCTTCGAGCTCGACGTGTGTCAGGCCGCGTGCGCGGGTAGGCATACTGGGAAGGATAGTTGCACGTGCAATAAAAGTCGAGTACGTTGCGGTTGCAACAGTTGCATGAGCAACCACACCTACCCTGGGGAGCAGGACATGACCACCTCGACGACCACCGCCGACCTCGAGCAGCTGACCGGGACGTACGACATCGACCCGGCTCACTCGAGCCTCGAGTTCGCCGCCAAGCACGCCATGGTGACGACCGTGCGCGGCCGGTTCAGCGACTTCACCGGCGTCATCCACATCGACGGCCGCAACCCGGAGAGCTCCAGCGCCGAGGTGAACGTCAAGATCGCCAGCATCGACAGCCGCAGCGAGCAGCGCGACGAGCACCTGCGCAGCGCGGACTTCTTCGACGCGGAGAAGCACCCGGAGATGACGTTCAAGAGCACCCGCGCGGCCGCCGGCAAGCGCGACGGCCAGTGGCGCATGTGGGGCGACCTGACCATCAAGGGCGTCACCCGCGAGATCGAGCTGGAGCTCGACTACACCGGCTCGGCCGTCGACCCCTGGGGCGGCGCGCGGGTCGGGTTCGAGGGCCACGCGACCCTGAACCGCAAGGACTGGGGCCTCGTCTGGAACGTCGCCCTCGAAGCGGGCGGCCTCCTCGTCAGCGAGAAGGTCAAGCTCAACCTCGACATCGCCGCGGTCAAGCGCGCGGAGTAGCCGGTCCCGTTCCGAGCCCGTCCCCTGCCCTGGGGGGCGGGCTCGGTGGCGTCCGGCGGCCCGTACACTGGGACGTACCGCGCCACTCGTAGAGGACTCCCTTTGATGCCGACCGTCGAACAGGTCACCGCCGCCCTGGCCACCGTCCAGGACCCGGAGATCCACCGGCCGATCACCGAGCTGAACATGGTCGACTCGGTCGAGATCGCGCCCGACGGCGTCGTGTCCGTGCGGGTGCTGCTCACCGTCGCCGGGTGCCCGTTGAAGGACAAGATCACCAAGGACGTGACCGAGGCGGTCAGCGCCGTGGACGGCGTCACCGGCGTCCGGCTGGACCTCGGTGTCATGAACGACGAGCAGCGGGCCGCGCTCCAGACCCAGATCCGGGGCGACAACCCGGTGCGGGAGGTGCCGTTCGCGCAGCCGGGGTCGCTGACCCGGGTCTACGCCGTCGCCTCCGGCAAGGGCGGCGTCGGCAAGTCCAGCGTCACCGCCAACCTCGCCGTCGCGATGGCCGCCAACGGCCTCAAGGTCGGCGTCGTCGACGCGGACATCTACGGCTTCTCGATCCCCCGGATGCTCGGCGTCGAGGCGAAGCCGACGCAGGTCGAGGCGATGATCATGCCGCCGACCGCGTACGGCGTGAAGGTCATCTCGATCGGCATGTTCGTGCAGGGCAACCAGCCGGTCGTCTGGCGCGGCCCGATGCTGCACCGGGCGTTGCAGCAGTTCCTCTCGGACGTCTTCTGGGGCGACCTCGACGTGCTGCTCTGCGACCTGCCGCCGGGCACCGGCGACATCGCCATCTCGATCGCGCAGCTGATCCCCAGCGCCGAGATCCTCGTCGTCACGACGCCGCAGCTCGCCGCCCGCGAGGTGGCCGAGCGGGCCGGGTCGATCGCCGTGCAGACGCGCCAGCGCCTCGCCGGCGTGGTCGAGAACATGGCCGGGCTGGCCTGCCCGCACTGCGGCGAGCACATGGACGTGTTCGGCTCCGGTGGCGGCCAGGCCGTCGCCGAGGCGCTGACGCGGACCGTCGGCGCGGAGGTGCCGTTGCTCGGGCAGGTCCCGATCGACGTCCGCCTGCGCGAGGGCGGCGACAACGGCGTCCCGCTCGTTCTCAGCGACCCCGACTCGCCGGCCGCGAAGGAGCTGCGCCGCGTCGCCGAGCAGCTCGGTACGCGTACCCGCGGCCTCGCCGGCCGCTCGCTCGGCCTCTCCCCCGCGTAGCGGCTGGCAGGGATCTGATCACTACGGGCGCGCGGTCGTGTGGCGCCGCGTCCGGTGCAGCAGGCCGAGCCAGACACCGATGCCGAGCGGCATCGCCAGGACCGTGAGGGCCACCACGACCGCCCGGCGACCCGGGCCGGCGCCCGCGCGGCGCGCCATCCGGTCGGCGGCGAACGCGAGCGGGATCCCGAGCGTCGCTGCCAGCAGCCACCCGGCCAGGTAGTCCGCCACCCTTTGCCTCTCCCGTACGCAGGGAACGCCGCACCCCCCGACGATCACGTCGACCCGGACCGGCGTGGTGCGGTACGGGCTACGTGATCGTCGAGGGGGTGCGGCGGTGCGGTGTCAGCGGGTTACTTGATCTTCCAGGCGGTGGCCGCGGTCGCGATGTCGATGCCCGCGCTCGGCTCGAAGTCGGTCGGCTGGTAGCCCGCCAGGACGAACTCGGCGTTCGACGTGTACGCGGTGATCTCGTCGACGAGCGTGCCGACCTTGAACTGCTTCGGCAGCGCCTTGAAGGAGATCGAGATGATGAGGTTGTTGCCCGAGACCTTCGGGCTGAACGTCATCGCGAACTGCTCCGGGTTGGTCGACGTGGGGTCGTCGTTGACGCCGCACTTCTCCAGGTCGCCGTACGTCTCGGCGCCGGTGGCGCTGTAGTAGATCTGCATGCGGAGCAGGCCGCAGGCCGAGTGCTGCGCGGTGATGCCGTACGACGACGACGGTGCCGTGCTCGGCGGGCCGGCCATCTTCAGCGTGATGACGATGCCGGTCGGCGTGACGACGGTGACCTTCTTCTTCTTCACGATCGTCGTCGTGGTGACCTTGGTCGTGTCGAACGTCGCGGACACGATGTCGAACCCGGGCTGGCTGCCCGCCGGGAGCGACTGGTTGTGCACGCCCTTGAAGTAGGCGTCGCCGGTCGCGTCGTTGACGACGAAGGCGGTGGAGGCGGCGTTCGCGTGGGGCATGGCCAGCGCGCAGACCGCCAGCGCGGCGAGGAGTGCCTTCTTCATGAGCGTCATGTCCTTTGCTGGGTTGACGGCCGGTGCGCGGCGCGTGCGGACTACTGCGGTAAACGATTCGTGGCGCGGTCGGTTACGCGGCCCTTCGTCGTACGTCGTCGTGCTACCCGATGGCGTACGACGCGTCGCCGACCTTGGAGTTGTCCAGGGCGCCGTAGCCGAGGCCGCAGGCGCCGGCCAGGCCGGTCAGACCGCCGTCGTCCGGGATGCAGTTGCCGTGGAAGTCCTCGATCTCGCGGGTCTCGAACCAGAGCCCGGCCAGCTTGCTGCCGACCTTGACCTTGGTGTTGGCCGGGATCGCCGACAGCGGGACGGTCCACTTCATCGTGTTGCCGGAGATCGCCGGAAGCGCGATCGGCGTGAGCCGGGTCGTCCCGCCGACGCAGTTGTCGCGGATCGCGGACTGCGGCAGGTTCGGGTCACTGGACTTCGAGGTGTAGTACGCGACGCCGAAGAACGGGCACGCGGCGGTGGAGCCGAGCATCCGGTACACCACCGTGGTGCCGGGCGGCGCGGTCGGGGGGCCGGACAGCGTCGCCGTGACGGTGAAGCCGGTGACCGTCGTGACGGTCTTGTTCTTGACCTTCTTCGAGGTCTTGGTGGTCTGCCAAAGCACCGACACGACGTCGGCGTACGCCTGGCTGCCGACCGGCGTGGCCGTGTCGGACGTCGGAACCGCGTTGGCGCCGCCGTTGGCGTCGCCCGCCACGTCCTTGACCTGGGGGGCCGGCGCGGGCGCGGCGGTGGCCGCCAGGGACGGCGCCGCCACCGCGACGGTGGCGAGCAGTGACAGTGCGAGAACGCGACGCATGGAAGGCTCCTGGATGTGTTCCGCCGCTGGGTGCGGTCACCAGGGAGATTCGCTGCGCGGCGCGCGGGTCCTGCTTCGGTCTTGGCGGCTCAGGTCGCGTCGGGGTCGAACGGCGCCCGCTCGCCCGGCGAGAGGACCTTCGCGGCCGCGGGCTCCGGGTCCTCGTCGTACTCGTCGAAGAACCGTCGCGGGTCGAGCCGCCGGATCTCGTCCAGGTCGACGCCGAGCTCGCTCTTGAGGTCGTTCGTCACGCCGCTGGCCATCTTGCGCAGCTCGCGGATCAGGCGGCCGGCGTCGGCGGCGACCTTGGGCAGGCGTTCGGGCCCGAACACCAGCATGGCGAGGACCGCGAGGACCGCGATCTCCGGCCAGCCCAGGTTGCTGAACACCACTGCTCCCTCACGCCCGCGGTACGGCCCGCCGGTACCCACCGTTCGTCCAGGCTACCCGGGCGGTTTCTGCCGCAGGACGACCTGCGTCGTGACCTGCTTGCCGTCCCTGATGTAGGTGACCTCGACGCGCTCGCCGACCTTGTGCGACCGGATCGCGCCGATCAGGTCGCCCATGCCGGCTACCGGCGTGCCGCCGAGCTTGACGATGATGTCGCGCGGCCGGATGCCGGCCTGGTCGGCCGGACCGCCGGGCGTCACCGACGTGACCAGCGCGCCCTGCTTGGTCGGCAGGCCGAAGCTCCGCGCGGTCTGCGGCGTCAGGTCGTTGCCGCTGATCCCGAGGAACGGGTGGGTGGCGCGGCCGGTACGGATGATCTCCTCGGCGACGGCGCGCGCCTCGTCGACGGGGATGGCGAAGCCGACGCCGATCGAGCCGGACGCGCCGCCCAGCCCGCCGCCGAGCGACGCGATGGCGGAGTTGATGCCGATGACCCGGCCCGCGCGGTCAACCAGCGCGCCGCCGGAGTTGCCGGGGTTGATCGCGGCGTCGGTCTGGATGGCGTTCACCAGGACGACCGGGCGGCCGGTCGCGGACTCGGGCGGGACGTCGACGGAACGGTTCAGCGCGCTGATGATCCCCGACGTCACGGTGCCCTTGAGGCCGAGCGGCGAGCCGATCGCGACGACCGGGTCGCCGACCTCGAGGTTGTTCGACCGGCCGAGCGCGGCGACGGGCAGGCCGGTGACCTTCGCCTTGACGACGGCGAGGTCGGTGTCCGGGTCGGTGCCGACGAGCGCGGCGTCGGCCACGGTGCCGTCGGCGAGCGTCACCGAGATGCTCTGCGCGTCGCCGACGACGTGGTTGTTGGTGACGATGTAGCCGTCGTTGCGGATGATCACGCCCGAGCCGGTGCCGGCGCCGTTCGGCGTCGTGACCTCGATGCTCACCACAACGGGAACGACGTCGCGCGCGATCGCGGCGACGGAGCCGGTCGCGGTGTCGTCGCGCGGCGTCGTGGTGCCGGCCCCGAGGCTGGCCGACGCGTCGCGGACCGACGCCGTCCGGTCGCGGCGGGCGAAGTACCACGCCCCACCCGCGCCGACGGCCCCGCCGACCAGCGCGGCGACGAGGGCCGCGACCGCGATCGTCGTGCCGGCGCCCGGGCCGCGCCGCGGCATGCCGGAGTACGGCGACCACCCGGCCGTGTCGGACGGCAGCGGCGGGTCCGCGGCCGGCCGGCCGTACGCCGGTCCGTACCCGTAGCCACCGGAGGAGTACGGCTCCGCGGGCGGGCGCGGCCACTGCTGCTCCGGCTCGCCGGCGTCGTCGGGGCGGCCGAACTGCGACGCGTCGACGTCTGTCATGCGCTGCTGCTCCTCGTCACCCGAACGGGTTGAACCACGACCCGACGCGCGCAAGACCGTGGCCGAGCCGGGTGCCGACGCCCGGACCGGGGTCGCCATGAGGAAGCGTACGGACCAGGGCGTCCAGCGTCGCGTGGGGGCAGTCGGCGACGACCGTGAACACCGTGCCGTGACCGGACCACACGACCCGGCGCGGGAACGCGTCCTGGAGCCAGACGCGTTCGCCGCCGACGTCGACCTTCTGCCAGCCGTCGAGGCTGCCCGTGTCGAGCCGGCCGCGCTGCTCGAACATGCTCACCGTCGAGACGCCGTCCGAGTAGCTGAGCTGGAGGACGCGGTCGTTACCGGTGCCCGTGACCCGACCTTCGAGCAGCTCGAGACTGTCCCCGAGGCGTTCCGGCACCTGCCACCCCTCCGCTCGCAGGGCCGCGAAGTCCGTTGCGACGACCTGCGTCCCGACCGTCGCCGGCATCCCGCCCGCCGAGTCCATGGTGACGTTCGAGAGAGCGGTCGGCCCGAGCGCGAGTGAGATGAACGCGCTCTCGCGCAGCGTCCGGCCGTCGCCGTCGAGCACCTCGCGGCGCAGCGGCAGGGCGGTCGCCCGGTCGATCCAGAAGCGCGCCGTGGGCGAGAGCCCGGGGCGGCGGACCGCGACGACGTCGGCCGGGCGGCCGGCGACCTCGGCGGTCCCCTCGATGCCGACCTCGTAGTGCTCGGCGAGCAGCGTGAGGGTGCCCTTGGCGAAGCCGACGACCTCCGGCACCTCGCCGTTCTCGTCGTTGTAGACGGAGCCGCCGGGGTTCTGCGGCGTGGGCGCGACGCGGAGCAGCAGCCCCGCGCCGGCGTTGTGCACGACCTCGATCAGGGCGCTGGTCGAGCCCGTGTCGGACCAGAACGACACCATCTGCGTGCCGTGGTAGCTCAGGGTCCGCGCGGCCACCGCGGCGTGCTCCAGCAGCGCGAGGCCGTCCTCGCCCGCGCGCCGTTCGCCGTTGGTCAGCGGGAGAGCCGTCGCGGAGCCGTTCAGGAGCAGCGCCGAGAACCCCCCGGCGGCGAGGAGGACGAGCCCACGCCTCATCGGTCGAACGTGGTGAGGACGAGGCTGCCGGCGGGGTCGTTGAGCGGGCCGAAGCGGACCGTCGTCGCGGTGTGCTCGTCGACGAACGTCTGCACCGGCGGCCGGACCGGCCGGCCGTCGGCCCCGCCGCCGACACCGGCGACGCCCGCGACCAGGGCGACGCCGAGCGCGGAGACCGTGGCGGCGCGGTTGCGGAGGGAGCGCGCGTCCTGCGGCCGGCGCAGGACGCGGCGGCGGCGGACGACGTCGGGCCGCGCGTGCCCGGCCGCGTCGCGGGGGACGTTCAGCAGGGTCATCGTGAAGCGGACCGACAGGACCGGGTCGGCCTGGTTGGCGAGCAGGGCCTTGAGGCGGCGCTGCGCGTCGACCTCCGCGCGGCACGCGGAGCAGTGGGTGATGTGGGCGAGCGCGCGGTCGCGTTCGTCGTGGGAGAGCTCGTTATCGACCAGGGCCGCGGTGACGTCGTCGAGGTGGCTCACCGGGCACCGCCCGGCGTCCGGTCGGCGAGCGCGGCGCGGAGCTGCGCGCGGCCGCGGTGGATGCGGCTGCGTACGGTGCCGAGCTTGATGTTCAGGGTCGCCGCGATCTCCTCGTACGACAGCCCCTCGATGTCGCAGAGCACGACCGCGGCGCGGAACTCCGGCGCCAGCGAGTCGAGCGCCGTCTGCACGTCCGGGTCGAAGAGGCGTTCGTCGATCTCGGTGGCGGGGCTGGGCATCTTGCCAGGCACCCGCTCGGGGTCGTCGGGCAGGGCGTCGAAGCGGATCCGCTGCTTGCGGCGTACCCCGTCGAGGAACAGGTTCGTGGTGATGCGGTGCAGCCACCCCTCGAACGTGCCGGGGGTGTAGCTGTCGAGGCTGCGGAACACGCGGACGAACACGTCCTGCGTCAGGTCCTCGGCGTCGTGGCGGTTGCCGGTGAGGCGGTAGGCGAGGCGGAACACGCGGGCGGAGTGCGTACGGACGACCTCGTCCCACGACGGGGGCACCCAGGGGGCGTCCACCGCGAGGTCAGGCCTTGCCCCGTCCAAGGCACCTCCCCGCTCGCGTACGGCCGTTGCCATCATCTGCTCAACACCCTGTTCGCCGAAACCATCCCCCGGACCCCCCGTCCAACGCCACCGGGGTGCGGGGGAGTTCCCGGACACTAGGCTCCGGCCCATGGGCAGCGCGCGGTCGAGCTGGGAGTACGCCGAGCGGTGGGTCGGCGAGGACGACGCGCTGCGCAACGGCCGCAACCGCGCCGACGAGGTCGGCTGCGTACCCATCGGGCCCGGCGGCGGAGCCGCGCTGCGGCTGCTGGCGGCCGCGTCCGGCGCGCGGTCGGTCATGGAGATCGGCACCGGCACCGGCGTCTCCGGCACCTGGCTGCTGCGCGGCATGCGGCCGGACGGGGTGCTCACGTCGATCGACGTCGAGCAGGAGCACCAGCGGCTGGCGCGGCTGACGTACGCCGAGGCCGGTTTCGCGCCCGGGCGGGTGCGGCTGATCTGCGGGCCCGCGCTGGAGGTGCTCCCGCGGTTCACCGAGGGGGCGTACGACCTGCTGTTCATCGACGCGCTGAAGGCCGAGTACCCCGAGTACCTGGTGGAGGGCGTCCGGCTGCTGCGGCCGGGCGGCGTCGTGGCCGTCGACAACGCGCTGTGGCACGACAAGGTCGCCGACCCGGACGTCGAGGACCCCGACACGACGGCGGTGCGGTCGCTGCTGGAGACCGTCGCCCAGGACTCCGGGCTGGTGTCCGCCCTGCTGCCGGTGGGCGACGGCCTGCTGGTCGCCGTGAAGTCGTAGGTTCTCCACAGATCCGGACCGCGTCTGTTTCGGCGGTGTCCCGGCTGCGAGACTCGGCCTGGTGAACGATCAGATCGAGCCGCTGACCGCGCGCCACGACCGCACGGCGTTCGACTCGGGCGAGCCCGCCCTGGACGCGTGGCTGCGCGACCACGCAGGACAGGCCTCGCGGCGTGACGGCGCCAGGACGTATGTCGCCGCCGAGGGGGCGCGCGTCGTCGGCTACTACAGCCTCTGCGCGTTCTCCGTCGAGTGCGCCGACGCCCCGGCCACGATCCGCGCCGGTCGGCAGCCGATCCCGGCGATCCTGCTCGCGCGGCTCGCCGTGGACCGCGCGCACCAGGGTCGCGGGCTCGGCAGCCTGCTGCTGCTCGACGCGTTGTTCGTCGCGGCGGCGGTCTCCGAACGCATCGGCGCCCGCGTGCTCGCGCTCCACGCGCTGCACGAGAAGGCCGCGGGGTTCTACGCGGCGCACGGCTTCCGGCCGTTCGACAGCGACCCGTTGACGCTCTACCTGCCGATGCGGGACGTCCGCCGCACGCTCGACTCGCCGAAGGAAGGGTGTTGACGATGTACGCACATCGTATGTACGGTGAGCCTACGGAAGAAGGACGTGGGCTCGCCCTGGCGGTGCTGCCCGGAGAGCAGGCCACCATGACGCGCACCGAGCCACGCACGCGTTCCGAGCGGATCAACCTCCGCGTCGACCCCGAGGTCGACGCCCTCCTGCGCGAGGCCGCCGCGCTGGAGCACACGTCGCTCAGCGCGTTCCTCCTCGACGCCGCGCGGGAGAAGGCGCAACGCACCGTCGACGCGTACCGCCGGATCGAGGTGTCGGCCGCGGAGTTCGACCGGCTGGAGGCGGAGCTCGAACGCCCCGCCCAGGTAGTGGAGCCGCTGCTGCGCCTCGCCGAGCGGGTCGCCGAACGCCGCGCCGCTACACCGTGAAGAAGCGGGCCTTCGCCGCGAACTCCGCCGCGAACGCCATGATCACCGCGAGGTAGAGCATCCCGGTCGCCGCGCGGATCGAGCCCTCGTTCACGAGCTTGTGCACGAAGAACGCGAGCAGGGCGCAGACGGCGACCAGGCCGAACGCCAGGTACAACGTGAGGTCCGAGACGAGCAGGAGCGGGTTCAGCCCGGCCTCGCTGCCGGTCGGCCGCCCGCCCTTCGCCAGCGCGGCGCTCACGACCGCGAGCGCGACACCGGCAGTGAACGCCCACGCGTGCCAGCGCATCGGGTCGTTCTTCAGCTTGCGGTCGACGAGGTACCAGTGGCCGAGCAGCATGCCGTTCCACGTCGCCCCGAGGAACACCGCGCCGGTCAGCATCGCGGCCACGCCCTTGACCGCTGTCGCACCGTCGCCGCGGAGCCCGGCGATCAACAGCACCGCGGCGACGCCGACCACGCACGCGACGGCGCCGAGCGCCCTGGCCACCCGGAAGCGACCCACGTGGAGCAGCGTCATCGTCAAGTTCGACCAGATCACCACGCCGAACACCATGTGCCGCGCCAGGTCCGCGTCCTGACCGATCCGGTGGAACGGCCCGAGCGCCACGAGGAACGACAGCAGCGCGAAGGCGACGGCGCTCCAGCCGACGAGCAGGAAGTAGCCGCGCTTCACGACGCCCCACACCGGCGCGACGACGAGGACGGCGAGGCTGCCGAGGGCGATCTCCAGGAGCAGCACGGCCATGACGCCGGCCGGGCCGCGGAACTGCACAGCGTCCACCTAGAGGCTCTCCAGCCAGGTCAGCAGCGTGCGGACGCCGAAGCCGGTCGCGCCCTTGCTGATCTCGTCCTCGTCGTTGTCGCTGCGGGCCGCCGACGCGATGTCCAGGTGCGCCCAGCGTCGACCGTCGACGAACTCGCGCAGGAACAGCGCCGCGGTGATCGAGCCGCCGCCGAACTTGCCGCCGATGTTCTTCAGGTCGGCGACCGGCGAGTCGAGGTCGCGCCGGTAGTCCTCCACCAGCGGCATCCGCCAGAGACGTTCGCCCGCCTCGTCGGCCGCCGCGAGCAGCGCGGTCGCGAGAGCGTCGTCGTTGGCGAACAGACCGGCCACCCGCTTGCCGAGCGCGATGCCGATGGCGCCGGTCAGCGTCGCCACATCGACGACGTAGTCGGGGTCGGTCTCGGCGATGCCGTACGCCAGCGCGTCGGCGAGGACCAGCCGGCCCTCGGCGTCGGTGTTCAGCACCTCGACGGTACGGCCGCCGTAGTGCCTGATCACGTCGCCCGGCCGGGCCGCCGTACCCGACGGCATGTTCTCCGCGGCGGGCACCAGGCCGGTCACGCGGACCGGCAGTCCCAGCGCGGGCAACGCCTGCAGCACCGCGATGACTGCGGCGCCACCGGCCATGTCGGTCTTCATCGCGGCCATGCCGTCGTTCGGCTTGATGGACAGGCCACCCGTGTCGAACGTGATCCCCTTGCCGACGAGCAGGACCCGCGCGCGGGCCTTGCCTGCGGGCTTGTAGTCGAGCCGGATCAGCCGGGGCGGCCTGGCGCTGCCGCTGCCGACCGCGAGGATGCCACCGAAGCCGCCCGCCGCCAGGGCCTTCGGCTCCAGCACCGTGACGCCGAGGCCGGTGCGCTTGGCCAGCCGGGACGCCTCCTTGGCGAGCCACGCGGGGGTCTTGTCCAGCGACGGCTCGTTGGCGAGGTCGCGGACCAGCGTCGTCGCGGCCGCGCGGTGGCCGGCGCGGACCAGCGCGGCGTCGAGCTTGGCGTTCCGCCTCCGGACCCCGAGGACGACGCGGCGCAGCGTCGCGGGCTTCGGCTCGGACTTGTGCGCCGTGAACGCGTACGCCGCCAGCAGCGCGCCCTCGGCGAACGCCGCCACCTCGGCCGGGGTCGCCTCGGCCGTCACCGCGCTGAACACCGACTCGGCCTTGCCCGCCTTGCGCACCAGCGCGGCGCCCGCCTTGCGGAACGTCGCCGCGGTCGCGTCCTCGGCCCTGCCGAGCCCGACGAGCAGCACCGTCGACACGTCGCCGAGGCGGCCGTACGCGGGCAGTGAGAGAACGTCCCCTGGCTCCCCCTTGAACGCCTCCCGCTCCACGTGCGCGGCCAGGTCGACGCCGAGCGCGGCGGCCAGCTTGCCGGCGCCCAGGACCTCGCCGCCCACGACGGGGACCGCGACCGCGTCGGCGCCCGCCGACGTCAGGTCGCCGACCGGCGCGATGCTCAACGCGAGTGTGGCCACGTACGCCCTCCCTGGGCTCCGGCTGGCTGGGTCATGCGGTCGGACATACGGAAGGCGGCGGGCTCGCCGCCGCCTTCCGGAAGTCTGGTCAGCCCGTCACGACGCCCTTCAGCGCGTCGCCGAGCGAGGTGGCCTCGTCTGCTGAGAGCTCGACGACCAGCCGGCCGCCACCTTCCAGCGGGACGCGCATGACGATGCCGCGACCCTCCTTGGTGACCTCCAGCGGACCGTCGCCCGTCCGCGGCTTCATCGCCGCCATGCTGTCTCCTCTCGCGCCGCTTCCGTCGCGGAATGCGGCCGCGACCCGCGCGGCCCTCGGTCGAAACGAGATTCTCTCGCATCCGTCGCGCGGACGGAAACCGGGGCGTCCGCGGACCGGCCGCCCTCGACCCGCGCCGAGCCCGCTGGTCATACTGCGACGTGGCCGGAAACGAGGAGGTGGTGACCGTGAACGCGCGTTCGGCATTGTTCGACCTCTTCGGCGACCACCTCCGCGAACGCGGCGGCGCCGCCCCCGTCGCCTCCCTCGTCCGGCTGCTCGCGCCGCTCGGCGTCGCGCCGCCCGCCGTCCGTACCGCGGTCTCGCGGATGGTCCGCCAGGGCTGGCTGACCCCGACCCGCGTCCGCGGCGCCTCCGGGTACGCCCTGACGCCCCGCGCGACGCGCCGCCTGGACGACGCGGCCGCGCGGATCTACCGCACGCGCTCCCCCGAATGGGACGGCACCTGGCACCTGCTGGCCGTCACCCCGCCGGCCGGGCGCAGCGCGCGCGACCGCGTCCGCGCCGGGCTCTCCTACCTCGGGTACGGCCCCCTCGACGACACGACCTGGCTGGCGCCGCGCGCCGCCGGCGAGCTGGATGGGCTGCTCGCCGCCGAGGGCGCCCGCGCCGAACGCTTCACGGCCAGCCACGACGGCGACTCCGCCATGCTCGTCGCCCGCGCCTGGGACCTCGAGGGGCTGGCCCGGTCGTACCTCCGCTTCCTCGACGAGGCCGCGTCGCTGTCGGCAGAGGCGGACGGGAGCGACCAGGCGGCGTTCGTCGCGCGGACCCGGCTCGTGCACGAGTGGCGGAAGTTCCTGTTCACCGACCCGGCCCTGCCCGCGGCGCTGCTGCCGGTGGACTGGCCGGGCGCCAAGGCCGCGGCGTACTTCGACGCGGAGTCCTCCCGGCTGCTGCCCGCGGCCGCCCGGTTCGTCGACGCGATGCTGGAGAACGAGTGATCAAGTACGTCGCCCTCTACCGGACGCCCGACGATCCGGAGACGTTCGACAAGAACTACTTCGGCACCCACGTGCCGATCGTCAACGACACCCCCGGGCTGGTCCGCACCGAGCTCGCGAAGGTGACCAGGATGATGGTCGGCGAGCCCGGCTACTACGTCCTCGCGGAGCTGTACTTCGCCGACGTCGAGTCGATGAAGGCGGCGTTCAAGACCGACCCCTGGCGCGCCTCCGGCGAGAACCTCCAGTCCTGGGGCGGCATGGACCTGGTCACGATGTTCACCGCCGAGGTCGTCTCCGACGAAGGGGACCCGCTGTGAGCGACGCCGTTCTCTACGAGGTCCGCGACGCGGTCGCGCACGTCACCATCAACCGCCCCGACGCCATGAACGCCGGCGACGCGTCGGTGCGCGAGGGGCTGCGGGCGGCGTTCGAGGCCGCGGGCGAGGACGGCGAGGTCCGCGCGGTGCTGCTCACCGGCGCGGGCGACCGGGCGTTCTGCGTCGGCCAGGACCTCAAGGAGCTGCTCCCCCTCTACGAGACCGACGACCCCGACCTCGGCGGCATCGTCGCGGGCTTCAACGAGGTGGTCACCGCGCTGGCCTCGCTGGAGAAACCGACGGTCGCCGCGGTCAACGGCGCCGCCGCCGGCGCGGGCGCCTCGCTCGCGTTCGCCTGCGACTTCCGGATCGCGTCGAGGAAGGCGTCGTTCACCACGGCGTTCTCCAAGATCGGTCTCGTCGCCGACACGGGCGGCTCGTGGACGCTGCCCCGGCTGGTCGGCGCGGCGAAGGCGCTGGAGCTGTTCCTGCTCTCCGAGCCGGTCCGCGCCGAGGAGGCGCTGGCGCTCGGCCTCGTCACCCTCGTCAGCGAGGACGTGGAGGGCGAGGCGCTGGCGTTCGCCCGCAGGCTCGCCGCGGGTCCGACGGTCGCGTACGGCTACATCAAGCGCCTCATCGCCGCCTCGTACGGCTCGAGCTTCGCCGAGTCGCTCGCGCTGGAGGCCGAGCTGCAGGCGGCCGCGGGCCGGACCGAGGACCACGCCAACGCCGTCAGGTCGTTCCTCGCGAAGGAGACGCCGGAGTTCCGCGGGTACTGACCCACCGGGCGAAGCGCGCCATGCTCGACCGCAACGGCCGCAGCACCAGCGGCCGCAGCACCGCGAAGCCCACCTCGCCGAGCAGCCCGAACGGCAGCACCAGCCACTCGGTCCAGACGAACGTCGCGCCGTTCGGCGCGGGCACCACCTCGAACGCCGCCGTCCCCCTGACCACCCGGCCGTCGTGGCGGACGACGCAGCGGTACGGCGGCTCCCACGCGGTGATCGTCATCGGGTCGTCGAAGCCGAGCCGCCCCACGCCGGTGAACGCCGTCAGTGTCGCGCCGAGCCCGTGCCCGCCGCTGACCCGGGTGAACGCCATCCACTCGCCCTGCCGCGCCCAGTCGACCGCGGCGGCCCAGACCTCCTCGGGCGGCGCGGCGAGCTCGACGGAGAGGGAGACCTCCGCCACCTACTGCTGCGCCTCGTCGTCCGTCGCGGGCGGCGGGAGGGCGTAGCCGGTCTGGTGCTCGGTCACCGACTCGGCGACGTCCTCGTCGTCGGCGTGCTCGACCTCGACGTAGGTCGGCCCCTCGGTGTACCGGCTGCGCGGGGTGACGGCCCAGGGGTCGTACGTCGGGATCTCCGGCACGCTGGGCCGGTACGGGTTGTCGGAGTCGATCGGGGCCGCGGGCGGCTCGGGGAGCGCGGTCCGCCCGCCTCCGGCAAGCATCGCCTCGAACGCCGTCGCCGCCGCGCCCTCCGCGGCCGGCGCGGCCAACGGCACCTCGGGCACGACCGGCTGCTCCGCCGTCCCGGCCGGGGCCTCGAACGACCCGAACGGCCCGGGCGGCTCCGCGACCGCCGGGCTCGCCCACACCCCCACGGCGCCGGCCTCGGCAAGCACCTCCGGCTCGGGGGCCCACTCCGGCGTCGCGCCGGCCGGTGCGCCGGCGGCGCGGAGGCGTTCGATCGCCTCGTCCCGCGCCGCGATCTCGGCGGCGAGCCGGTCCAGCGCGTCGTCGACCTCGGCCATCCGGTAGCCGCGCAGCGCCAGCGCGAACCGCAGGCCGACCACGTCCTGCGGTGTCATCGGGCGGTTGCGCGGGATGCCGGTGTCGGCGAGGTCCTGCCCCTCGTCGGACAGCACCGCGGCCCGGCCGGTGAGGACGACGGCAACGCCGAACACGATGGCGAGGACCGCCAGCACCGCGAGCAAGGTGATCAACGGAGCGCACCCTTTCCGGCCGGCAACGCGTACGGTGAGCCGCCAGCATGGTGTCACGGGAGACCGGGTGCGGACGGGAGGTCGCGTGGTGCTGCGGCTCGGCCGCCGGACGTTCGGGCCGGCCGACCTGGCCGTCATGGCGATCGTCAACCGCACGCCGGACTCGTTCTTCGACCGCGGCGCGACGTACGCCATGGACGCCGCCCTCGACCGGGTCACCCGGGTCGTCGAGGAGGGCGCCGCGATCGTCGACGTCGGGGGGGTGAAGGCCGGGCCGGGCGACGACGTCGACGCGGGCGAGGAGATCCGCCGTACGGCCGGTCTCGTCGCCGCGATCAAGGCGCGGCACCCGGACGTCGTCGTCAGCGTGGACACCTGGCGGCACGAGGTGGGCGCGGCCGCGTGCGCCGAGGGCGCCGACCTCCTCAACGACGTATGGGAGGGGTACGACCCGCGCCTCGCCGAGGTCGCCGCGGAGTACGGAGCCGGCCTGGTCTGCACCCACGCGGGCCACTCGGTGCCCCGCACCAGGCCGCACCGGGTGGCGTACGACGACGTCGTCGCGGACGTCGTCACCACCTGCACGCGGCTCGCCGAAACTGCTGTGGCGCAAGGCGTCCGGCCCGACGGCATCCTCGTCGACCCGGGCCACGACTTCGGCAAGAACACCCGCCACTCGCTCGCCGTCACGCGCGGCCTCCCCGACCTCGTCGCCACCGGCTGGCCGGTGCTGGTCGCGCTGTCCAACAAGGACTTCGTCGGCGAGACGCTCGACCTGCCGGTCGGCGAACGCCTCGACGGCACCCTCGCCGCGACCGCCGTCTCCGCATGGCTCGGCGCCCGGGTGTTCCGCGCGCACCAGGTGGCGGAGACCGTTCGCGTGCTGCGGATGGTCTCCGCGATCAGGGGGAACACCGAGCCCGCCGCGACCCGCCGCGGGCTCGCGTAGAGAATGCGGTCATGGGCGAGGTCGTGACGGTCACCGACGCGGCCGCCGCGCGTACCCGGACGCTACTGGCGAGGACCGGCAACGCCGGCGTCCGCGTCACCGTCCAGTCCGCGGGCTGCGAGGGCTTCGCCGCGCTGATGGACCTCGCCCCGGCCGCGGGCGACGGCGAGATCGAGGTCGAGGACAACGGCGTCCTCCTGTTCGTCGACGTCGCCTCGATGCTCCGCCTGCCGGGCGCGACGCTGGACCACCGCAGCACCCCGCACGGCGCCGAGTTCGTGTGGTCGCACCCCGCGTCCGAACGCGGCTGCACCTGCGCCGAGGAGGGCGCGCACGTCCATGGCGATGCCTGAGCGGTACCTGTTCGTCTGCATCAACGAGCGCCCCGACGGCCACCCGCGCGGGTCCTGCCTGCGCCGCGGCGCGGACGACGTGTTCAACGAGCTGCGCGAGGCCCAGGGCCGACACGACCTCGTCAACATCAAGGTCGTGTACTCCGGCTGCATGGAGGCGTGCACCTCGGGACCGGTGGTGGCGGTGATGCCCGACAACGTCTGGTACGGCGGCGTCACGGCCGAGGACTGCGAGGCGATCATCGTCGAGCACTGCGTCAACGACCGCCCGGTCGACATGCTCCGGCTCTCACCCGACGAATTCATCGCGCCCGACTGATCCCTGGACGATTTGTCCGAATGGGTGACGCCAGCCCCGAAGAGCAGACATAGTGAGGGCACACCTGCTGATCGACACTGGAGCATCAATGCGCACTCGGCACCGCCTCGCCGCGTTCACCGCCGCCGCCCTGCTCGTCACGGGCCTGACCCCGGGCGCCGCCAACGCCATTCCCGGCCCGGCCGTGATCGACGCGCACGACAGCTTCATCCCGACGCGCGCCGACGAGATCACCTCCAGCGCGTCCGGGACGGTCTACACCACTGACATCGGCGGCTTCGGCAACGTCTTCCTCACGCCTGCGCCGATGACGACGGGCAGCGAGCCGATCGACCTCGGCCCGCGCCAGCGCACCCGGCTCGCCCCGACGATCAGCGGCGACCACGTCGCCCTGCCCCAGGCCGGCGCGACGCCGGAGACGCCGGTCACCCAGGTCAAGTACTGCGTCGTCGGCGCCCTGGACGGCTGCCCGACGACGCTGACGTTCAACGCGCCGGTGGACTACGCCTACATCGGCAACGCGGGCGATCGCGCGATCGTCTTCAAGCTCGGGACGCACACCCTCGGCCTCGCCACCTGGGAGGGCCTACTCGACGTCAGCTACGTCCTGCCGAACACCTACTCCGAGCTGCCGAGCGCGGTCGGCGACGCCGTCGGCGTCGCGGTGTCCGGCGGCGGCAACGTCACCTACCTCGACCGCGAGAGCGAGACCGTCACGGACCTCGGCGACGGCGACGGCGCCGTTCTCTCGCCGGTGGCCGTCTACTGGTACCTGGTCGGCGCGGAGGTGGACCCGGGCGTGTTCGCGACGCGCATCCTCGGTGCGGAACGCGGCGAGGCTCCCAGCCCGGTGCAGCTCGCGGAGCTCGCCGGCTCGCCCGGCATCACGACGTTCGCCGCGACTGACGCAGCCGTGGCCTGGCTGACCCCGAACGACGACGAGGAGGGCACCAACGCCCTGTACACCCTGCCGATCATGGGCGGGGACCCGGTCCTCTACGCCCGCCCGATCACCACGTCCGGTCTCGCGGTGCTGGAGTACGGCTCGCAGTTCCTGGTCAACGACCGCCTCGCGTCCGTGCCCGGGTTCTACGCGGTCAACCCCGGCTCGTTCACCGGCACGCTGCGCGGGCTGCTGCCGACGCGCCCGGCGATCACCCTGTCGCTGTCGGTCTCGAACGGCCGCGCCGTCTACGTCGACGACACGACGCCCGACCTGCCGATGTACCTGCGGAGCGTCACCAACGCCTCACCGGGCCCCGAGACGTCGGTGACCGACTGGACTGACGGCAGCGGAGCGATCTCCGGCCCCTACGTCGCGTTCACCCGCCCCGGTGAGATCGACAGCCTGACCGAGGTGCACTACGGCCGCGCCGAGGGTCCGTTCACGGTCCGGAGCTTCCCGGTGAGCGACGTCGGCAAGGTCGCCGTCTCCGGCAACCGCGTCCTCGTCACCGGCGGCGTGAACACCAGGGTCATCGACATGCCCACCAACACGATCACGTCGTACGGCCACGTCTTCGGCGCGGTGTTCGGCGACTACCTCGCCACCCTCAACTACGACACCGGTCAGGTCCAGCGCCGCAACCTCGTGAGCGGCAGCGTGCAGACCGTGCGCGCGGCGATCCCGGGGTGCACCGCGTTCTGCGTCGACGAGGACGCCTGGCAGCTCGCGGTCTGGGGCAACGAGGTGGTCTTCGCGTTCAGCCACGGCGGGACCACGCCGGGGACCAAGGCCGGCCTTTGGGACGGCAACGCGACGACGACCACGAACCTGTCGATGCTGATCGACGGGACCGACCCGACGTTCACCGAGGTCACCTACTGGGACGGGCTGCTCCTCGTCGCGCGCAACGACGCGACCGTCCACCTCTATGACATGCACGACGGCGCGGCCGACCACCTGATCGACGACTACGCCGAGGAGCCGTTCGCCCTCGACGGCGACGTCGTCGCGTGGCGGCCGCTGTCCGACCTGCGGGCCGTGGTCCGCGTGATCGACGACTTCGTCGACGACTACGCCGCCCGCCCGCGCTACCTCGGCGGCAACCAGCCGGCCGGCTTCGGCGGCGACAGCCCGGCCGGCTCGGTGTGGACCCCGACCTTCCTGACCAGCCAGGACGTCACCGGCAACCTCCTCCTGCACAGCGGCAGCCCCACCGGCCCGGTCGTCCGCTCGCTGAGCTTCACCAGCGAGCACGGCGTGATCAACCCGACCTGGAACGGCGAGGACGGGGACGACGAACCGGTCGTGCAAGGCTCCTACTGGTGGACCATCGACGTGAACGGCGCGGAGACCACGCCGCTGCTGCGCTCAGATGGCGTCACGCCGGCCTCCGGCCGGGTCTGGGTCAGCCGTAGCGCGCTGGGCCCGCCGACGCTGACCGCGCCGGTGCTCGTGAGCGACGTGTCGACGACCGACGTGTTCAACCTCACGTGGACGACCCCCGCGGGCGCGCCGTCCGGCACGAGTTACGGCATCGTGCGCTCGGTCAACGGCGGCGCTCCGGCGCTCTGGGCGACGACCACGAACACGTCGCTGCGGGTCGCCAGCGCGGCCAGGGGCAACACGTACCGGTACACCGTCACCGCCGTCGACCCGGCGGGCCGCGTCGGCACGCCGAGCGCGCAGAAGACGACCGTCGTGCCGTACAACGACATCTCGGCGGGCGTGGTCCTCACCGGGCCGTGGTCGAACGTGTCCAACACCAACGAGTACGCGTTCCAGCACCGCACCAGCAGCACGGCCGGGGCGACGTTCACGTTCCACGCCGTGGGCAACACGATCTGGCTGGTCGGCAACAAGGGTGCGGGCTACGGCCAGTTCCAGGTGTCCATCGACGGCGGCGCCTACTCCGGGACGTACGACGCGTACTCGCCGACCACGAAGTTCCGCCAGGTGCTGTACTCGCGCGGCTCGCTGAGCAACGCCAACCACACCATCAAGATCCGCGTCTACGGCACGAGAGGACGCCCGCTCGTCAGCGTGGACGCGATCGCTTTCCGCCGGTAGGTCAGGGGGAACACCTGCTGGTCAGTCAGGAGCCTCGGTGCGCACTCGTCTCGCCGCGCTTACCGCCGCCGCCCTGCTGGCCACCGGTCTGACCCCGGGGACGGCCTTCGCCGCCGGCCCGTACGTCGTCGACGCGCACGACAGCTACATCCCGACCCGCGCCGACGAGATCACCTCCAGCGCGTCGGGGACGGTGTACACGACCGACATCGGCGGGTTCGGCACCGTGTTCCTCACGGTCGCGCCGATGACGACGGGCAGCGAGCCGATCGACCTCGGCCCGCGCCAGCGGACCCGGCTCTCGCCGACGATCAGCGGCGACCGCGTCGCCCTGCCCCAGGCCGGGACGACGCCGGAGACGCCGGTCAGCACGGTCAAGTACTGCGTCGTCGGCGCCGTGGACGGCTGCCCGACGACACTGTTGTTCAGCGCTCCGGTCGGCTACACGTACATCGGCAACGCCGGCGACGTGGCGATCGTCTTCGACCTCGGCACGCACACCCTCGGCCTCGCGTCGTGGGAGGGCGT
Source organism: Frankiaceae bacterium (assembly GCA_030840645.1). GTDB lineage: Bacteria > Actinomycetota > Actinomycetes > BP-191 > BP-191 > BP-191. The sequence continues at coordinate 57,825 of JAVEEC010000139.1, read as the reverse complement.
GCTGCTCCACTCGTACGCCCTGCCCACGGTCTACACCGAGCTGCCCGGCGCGGTCGGCGACGGCGACGGAGTGGCGGTGTCCGGTGGCGGCAACGTCACCTACCTGGACCGCGACAGCGGAACGGTCACGGACCTCGGCGACGGCGACGGAGCCGCCCTCTCGCCGCTGGCCGTCTACTGGTACCTGGCCGGCGCCGAGGTGGACCCGGGCGAGTTCGAGACGCTGATCTTCCGCGCTTCCCGGGGCGAGGTGCCGAGTCCGTCGGGACCCCCGATCCGGCTGCCCGACGCGCCGGGCATCTCCGGGTTCGCCGGCACGGACGACGCCCTCGCCTGGCTGACCCCCAACGACGACGAGGACGGCACCAACTCCCTCTGGACCTACGGCGCGGACACGCCGGACCCGGTCAGGTACTCGCGCCCGATCACCACCAGCGGCCTCGCGGCGTTCGAGAACACCCCGCAGTTCCTGGTCAACGACCGGCTCGCGTCCGTCCCGGGCCTCTACGGGGTGAGCCCCGGCGGGCACACCGGCACGCTGCGCGGCCTGGTGCCCATCCGGCCGGCGGTCACCTACTCGGTCTCCATCTCGAACGGCCGCGCCGTCTACGTCGACGACACGACCGCCGACCTGCCGGCCTACCTGCGTCCCGTCACCCCCGACGACCCGCCGGGTCGCGAGACGTCGGTGACCGGCCGGACGGCCGGCAGCGCCGCGATCTCGGGCCCGTATGTCGCGTTCACCAGGCCGAGCCCGGTCGCGGGCAAGATCGAGGTCGTCTACGGGCGCGCGGAGGGACCGTTCACGACCCGGACACTGTCCGCGAACGACGTCGGCACGGTCGCCGTCTCCGGCAACCGGGTCCTCCTCACCGGCGGCGCGTCCACGTTCGTCATCGACATGCCCACCAACTCAGTGCAGAACTTCGGTCCCCTCCTAGGGGCGATATTCGGCGACTACCTCGCGACCATCGACTACAACAGCGGCGTGGTCGAGCGTTGGGACCTCGTCAGAGGCCTCGGGGAGGTCGTGCGGCCCTTCGTGCCCGGCTGCGTGTCGTCCTGCGTCGACACCGACACCTGGCAGATCGCGGTGTGGGGCGACGAGGTCGTCTACGCGTTCACCCACGGCGGAACGTCGCCTGGCACGGAGGCCGCCCGCTGGACCGGCCGGTCCCACACGACGATCCCGCTGCCGATGCTGGTGAGCGGGACCGACCTGACGACGACCGAGGTCACGTACTGGAGCGGGCTGCTGCTCGCGGCACGCACCGACTCGACCGTCCACCTGTACGACCTGCGCGAGGGCGCGGCCGACCACCTCGTCGACGACTATGCCGAGGGGCCGCTCGCCATCGACGGCGGGGTGATCGGCTGGCGGCCGCTCACCGACCTGCGCGCCGTGGTACGCGGGATCGGCGACTTCGTCCCTGGCTACTCGGCCGAGCCGCGCTACCTCGGCGGTACGCAGCCGGCCGGCTTCGGCGCCGGCAGCCCGGGCGGCCCGACGTGGTCGGCGACGTTGCTGGTCAGCCAGGACGTCTCCGGCACGCTGAGCCTGCACGCCGGCACCCCGTCCGGGCCGGTGATCCGGACGTTCCCCGTCGCCAGCGAGCACGGCGAGATCAGCCTGACCTGGGACGGTCTCGACGGCGACGACCACCCCGTCCCGCAGGACTCGTACTGGTGGACCGTCGACGTCGCCGGCCCGGTCAGCGACCCGTTGGCGAGGTCGAACGGCACGCTCGCGTTCGAACGCGTCTGGGTCAGCCGCACGCCGCTCGGCCCGCCGACGCTGACCACGCCGGTGCTCGCGAGCGACGTGTCCACGACCGAGCAGTTCAACATCTACTGGACCGCTCCCACCGGTGCCCCGAAGGGCACGAGGTACCAGATCATGCGCTCGATCAACGGCGCCCCTCCGGCCCTCTGGGACACGGTCACGTCGACCTTCACGACCGTCGCGAGCGCCGTTCGGGGCAACACGTACCGGTACACCGTGCGGGCGGTCGACCCCGCGGGCCGCATCGGCTTCCTGAGCACCCAGAAGACGACGGTCGTGCCGTACAACGACGTGTCGAAGGGCGTGGTCCGTACCGGACCGTGGACGAACGTGACCAGCCTCAACCTGTACGCGTTCCAGCACCACAACACCAGCACCCCGGGCGCGACCTACTCGTTCCACGCCGTGGGCACGGCGATCTGGGTCGTCGGCAACAAGGGCATCGGCTACGGCCAGTTCCAGGTGTCCATCGACGGCGGCGCGTACTCCGGTCTCTACGACGCGTACTCGCCGACCACGAAGTTCCGCCAGGTGCTGTACTCGCGCGGCTCCCTGAGCAACGCCAACCACACCATCAAGATCCGCGTCTACGGCACCAAGGGGCGGCCCACGTTCGGCGTGGACGCCATCGCCTTCCGCCGGTGAGCCTCAGCCGAGCAGCAGCCCGACGGCGACGAGCACGACGAGCAGCGCGACCCCGAACCACACCATCCGCATGACCCGCCCGGCGACGTCGGGCGGGTCGTAGGCGGCGAGCCGCCGCCCGCAGTCGCAGAGCCCGGGCTCGAACGACCCGTGGCCCTCGGAGCAGGCGTACCGCGGCCGCGCGGCGACGTCGTACCCGCAGTCCGGGCAGGCGCCAGGCCGCCCGGTCTGCTGGGTGCCGCAGCGCGGGCAGCGGCGGTACGCCGCCACCTCGTGCCCGAGGAACCACGCGGTGCCCCCGAACAGCCCGGCGAACATCACGAAGCTGACCGTCGTCGACCCCAGGTCGTAGTGCAGCAGCGCGCACCCGCCGTACACCACGATGCCGGTTCCGACGACCGCGACGGTCGCCCACCGCCGGGCCAGCGCGCGCGGGTAGTCCACGCGAGAACTCTAGGTGGGTAGTGTCGGGCGATGGACGACGCCAAGACGCAGTGGCACGAGCTGTTCCACGAGGTCGTGCAGACCGGCCTGTGCACCGGCTGCGCCGCGTGCGTCATGGCCTGCCCGCGCGACGTCATCGGCTACGACCACGCGGTGACGTACCAGCCGTTCAACGTCGAGCCGACGACGCTCGCCGACAACTGCGTGTTCGGCGAGAAGGGGTGCGACATCTGCACCCGCGCCTGCCCGCGGTTCCGCGACTGGGAGACGGCGAGCGACGTCGCGCTGTTCGGCCGCGCGCGCAACGCCGACGAGCCCGCCGGCATCGCGTCGCACGTCCTGCTCGTGCGCGCGACCGACACCGAGACGTTCGACGCCGGCCAGGACGGCGGCCTCGTCTCCGCGCTGCTGATCTGGGGGCTGGAGACCGGGCGGATCGACGGCGCGCTGGTCAGCGACTTCTCGCCGGTTCGTACCCTCGACGCCGTACCCGCCGTCGTCACCGACCGCGCCGGCGTGCTGCGTACGGCGGGCTCCCGGTATACGTACTCCGCCAACCCGCTCGCGATGCGCGAGGCCGAGGCGGCCGGGCTCAAGAACCTCGCGCTGGTCGGCATGTCCTGCCAGGCGTCGATCAACGGCACCGTCCAGGCCAACCGGCTGAACAAGTACGCCAAGCGGATCGCCATCACGATCGGCCTGCTCTGCTCGAAGACGTTCACCTACGACGGCATGTACGAGGGGATGCTCGAGTCGGAGTACGGCATCCCCCTGGAGTCGGTCCACAAGGTCAACATCAAGGGGAAGTTCATCGTCTGGCACGGCGACGACGACACCCGCGTCGACATCCCGTTGAAGGACACCCACAAGCACACCAGGCCCGGCTGCACGACCTGCCCCGACTTCGCGGCGGAGCACGCGGACATCTCGACCGGCGGGCTCGGCCAGGGCGACGGGTGGACGCTGACGCTGGTCCGCACGCAGCGCGGCCTGGAGTGGCTGGAGGGGCTGCGCGACGCGGGCCTGGTCGAGGTCCGGCCCGGCGAGGAGGACCCCGCGGCCCTGAACCTCATGAACAAGCTCGCCCTCGCCTCCCGCAAGCGCTGGCCCGCGCAGCGCCTGGGCCTCGACGACGGCGCGGCGGCCCCCGGCCGCGCGACGTTGCCGACCCTGCTGCCCATCCCCGAGGTCCCCCCGCGCGCGTAAGTGGCCTATCCGTGCCGCCGATCCCTGAAATGCGCAACGATCGGCTATGCAGATCAACCGCTGGTGGCAGGACGATCCGTTCGAGCGGTACTGGATGGAAATCACGAACCGCTCGGACCTGGGTAGTGACCTTCGCGCTCCGCAGGTACAGGACTCCGGTCGGCCCTACTGGGGGTACAGCCTCGTCACCGAAGTGCAGGACGGTGACGTCGTGCTCCATTGGCATAAGCGCTCGGGCGGTGAGACGGGCATCGTCGGTTTCTCTACTGCAGTCGGCCCTCCGGAGGAGAGCACGATCGTGTGGACAGCGCACGGTAGCTACGGACGTAAGCGGCCCTCGCTCGGCCCCGAACCGTCGTGGCAGCTCCAACTGAGCGACTACCGGCCGCTGGTATCAGCCGTCACTCAAGACGACATTCGCAAGGCAGAACCGCACCTGCGGCGCGTTCAGCAGGACCTGATCGCTCGCCATCGGTCGCCCCTCTACTTTCCGTTCGCGTTCTCGAAGAAGCGCGCGGTCCGAACCACCCAGGGATACCTGGTGAAGTTTCCCGCCGCCGCGCTCGGTGTCCTGCGCCCGTTGCGATCGGTCCCACGGATCGAGCGCGACACTCCTCCCCGCGCACGACCGGTCCGGAAGCGCTCGCGATCCCAGGCTGGCTACTTGGCCGATCCCGTCCTAAGGCGGGCGCTGGAGTGGCACGCGGTGAGGAGCGCGATGGACCATTACGAGGAGCTCGGCTTCCGTGCCGTGCCCGTCGGCGACACCGAGTCGTACGACGTCCTCGCCGTGAATGCAGAGGAAGAACGGCACGTCGAGGTAAAGGGCAGCTGCTCGTCGGACATCGAGAACGTCGAACTGACCAGGGGCGAGGTCCGCCAAGCGAACCGCCACGCACCAACGGATCTGTTCGTCGTAGACGAGATCGCCTGGTGGAGGAACGACGACGGAACGGTATCGACCACCGGCGGGCGCGTCCGGTGGTGGCGCGATTGGACTCCCGCGCCGAGCGCCCTCAGACCTACGAGATATCGCTACCGGCTCGGCTCCGCACCGACACTCGACGAGCGTTAGCGCGTGTCGGGCTCGGCCTCGGCCAGCTCCTCGTCGCTCGGGACCAGTGCGTGGCCGGAACGTTCGGCCAGCCGTACGGCGTCCGCCGGCGTCGCGCACCAGACCAGGGCGTCGTTGACGTCAGGCCGGGCGAAGCCCCGCGCGACGAGCTGGTCGATCTGCGCGCGCAGCGGCGCGAACGCGTCGTCCGGGTCGCACACGACCACCGGCTTGTCGTGCATCGCCAGCGTCCGCGCGGTCCAGACCTCGAGCAGCTCCTCCAGCGTCCCGATCCCGCCGGGCAGCGTGATGAACGCGTCCGAACGCCGGTCCATCTCGCCCTTGCGCTCCCGCATGGTGTCGCAGACGACCAGCTCGTCGGCGCCGTGGTCGGCGATCTCGCGTTCGAGCAGCGCGCGCGGGATGACGCCGACGGTGTGCCCGCCGCCGTCGCGGACGGCCCGCGCCACCGCGCCCATCATCGAGACGGACCCGCCGCCGGTCACGAGCGAGTGGCCGCGCCGTGCGATCTCCGCGCCGACCTCGGTCGCGAGCGCGATGTAGTGCGGCGGGATCGTGTCCGACGACGCGCAGAACACGCAGATCGTCGCCACCCGGCCTAGACCCGGCCCTCGCGCCGGCGCGCCTCGGCCGCGGACAGGATCACGTCGACGGTCTCCTCGACGGAGTCGGTGAGCCGCACCAGCTCGATGTCCTCGGGCGCGACCATGCCCTCGGCGCGCAGCCGCGCGGACACCCACTCCATCAGCCCGCCCCAGTACGCCGTACCGAGCAGCACGATCGGGAACCGCGTCACCTTCCGCGTCTGGACCAGCGTCAGCGCCTCGAACAGCTCGTCCAGCGTCCCGAAGCCACCCGGCAGGATGACGAACGCCTGCGCGTACTTCACGAACATCGTCTTGCGCACGAAGAAGTACCGGAACTCGATGCCGATGTCGACGTAGTCGTTGATCCGCTGCTCGAACGGCAGCTCGATGCCGAGCCCGACGGACATGCCGCCGGCCTCGCAGGCGCCCTTGTTGACGGCCTCCATCAGGCCCGGCCCGCCGCCGGTGATGACGGTGAAGCCGGCCTTCGCCAGCGCCGCGCCGAGCGTCTCGCCCAGCGCGTACTCGGGGGTGTCGCGCGGCGTCCGCGCCGACCCGAACACCGACACCGCGGGACCGATCGCGGCGAGCGTGCCGAACCCCTCGACGAACTCTGCCTGGATGCGCAGCACGCGCCATGGGTCGGTGTGCACCCAGTCGGCCGGGCCGCGGCTGTCGAGCAGCCGCTGGTCCGTCGTACTCGCCGTCGCCTGCCCGCGGCGCAGCACCGTCGGGCCGCGCTGCTTCTCCGGCATCGGCGCCCGGCTCGGCAGCTCCGCGGGGTTGCCCTCTTCCATGCCCGTCACCGTATCCGCGGATCAGCCGAGGTATGCACGCAGCACGTCCTCGCACGCCGGGATCAACGCGACCTCGACCGACTCGTCGGACCGGTGGGCGAGGTTCGGGTCGCCGGGGCCGTAGTTCAACGCCGCGATGCCGAGCGCCGCGAACCGCGCCACGTCGGTCCAGCCGAGCTTCGCCACCGGGGCCGTGCCGACCGCCGCGACGAAGTCGCGCGACACGTCGCGGTCGAGCCCGGGCAGCGCGCCCGGCGCGCTGTCCGCGATCGTCACGTCGTACGGCGCCAGCACCTCGGCGACGTGCGCCGCCGCCTCGGCCTCGGACCGGTCCGGTGCGAACCTGAAGTTGACCGTCACGTCACACCTGTCGGGCACCACGTTGCCCGCGACGCCGCCGCTGATGCCGACGGCGTTCAGCCCCTCGCGGTACTCGCAGCCGTCGATGACGACCCGGCGGGCGTCGTACGCGGCGAGCCGGGCGAGCAGCTCCCCCGCCGCGTGGATCGCGTTGGTACCGAGCCACGACCGCGCGCTGTGCGCCCGGACACCCGGCACCGTGACGATCGCGCGCAACGTCCCCTGGCAGCCGGCCTCGACGGCGCCGCAGGTCGGCTCCATGAGGATCGCGAGGTCGGCGTCGAGCCAGCCGCGGTACGAGTGCGCGAGCCGGCCGAGGCCGTTGCGCTCGGCCTCGACCTCCTCGTTGTCGTAGAACACGTACGTCACGTCGTAGCGCGGCTCGGCCAGCCCCGCCGCGAGCCGCAGCATCACCGCGAGCGAGGACTTCATGTCCGACGTGCCGCACCCGAAGAGCCGGTCGCCGTCGCGGCGCGACGGCAGGTTGCCCGCGACGGGAACGGTGTCCAGGTGCCCGCCGAGCAGCACCCGCCGGTCGCGCCCGAGCGATGTGCGCGCGACGACCGCGTCGCCGTCGCGCACGACCTCCAGGTGCGGCAGGCCGCGCAGCGTCGCCTCGACCCGGTCCGCGAGCAGCGCTTCGTTGCCGCTCACCGACTCGACGTCGACGATCTGCGCCGTCAACGTCACGGCGTCCAGCGCGACGTCGAACGTCACTGCGCGACCCCGTGCCTGCGCAGCACGTCGTTCAGCGCGAGCTTGTCGTGCTCCGTGCCGTCGAGGTAGCGCAGCACCAGCAGGCAGGGCATCCCGAAGTCGCCGCCAGGGAACGACCGCACCCGCGTCGAGCCCACGCAAACAGCGCGTTCGGGTGCCTCGCCGCGCGGCAGCTCCTCCCCCGTCTCCGCGTCGAACACCCGCGTCGACGCGGTGAGGATGCACCCGGCGCCGAGCTTCGCGCCACGGCGGACCCGCGCGCCGTCTACGACCATCGACCGCGACCCGACGAACGCGTCGTCCTCGACGATGACGGGGACGGCGTTGGGCGGTTCGAGGACGCCGCCGATACCCACGCCGCCGGAGAGGTGGACCCGCTGGCCGATCTGCGCGCAGGACCCGACCGTCGCCCACGTGTCGACCATCGAGTCGGCGCCGACGTACCCGCCGATGTTGACGAACGACGGCATCAGCACGACGCCGGGCGCGCAGTACGACCCCCACCGCGCGACCGCGCCCGGCACGACACGCACGCCGTCGAACGTCGTCTTCACCGGGATGCGGTCGCGGTACGCGAACGGCCCGGCCGCCGCCTCCTCGACCGGCAGCAGCCGGAACGACAGCAGGATCGCCTGCCGCACCCACTCGTGCACGACGACGTCGCCGGACTCCGTGACCTCGGCGACCCGCAGCTCGCCGCGGTCCAGCCGGTCGATGACGTCGGTCACGAGGACGCGGCCCCGGAGGTCGTTCTCGGTCACGCTGTCGCGGCGGTCCCAGAGGGCGGCGATGTCGGTCTCGGTGGTCACGCGGTGTGCTCCAGGCGTCGGGCGGCCGCGGCGACCCGGTCGGTCGGCGCGGTGAGGGCGATGCGGACGTGCCGTGCCCCGGCGGCGCCGTAGAACGCGCCGGGGGCGACGAGTATCCCGCGCTCGGCCAGGTGCCCGACCGCCTGCCAGCAGTCGTACGACGGGTGCGCGGCCCACAGGTACAGCCCGCCCTCGGAGTGGTCCACCCGCCAGCCGGCATGCGCCAGCGCCGCCAGGAGCAGGGCGCGACGTTCGGAGTACCGGTGCCGCTGCTCCTCGACGTGCGCGTCGTCGCGTAGCGCGGCCACCATCGCGGCCTGCACCGGAGCCGGCACGATCAGGCCGGCATGGCGACGGACCTCCAGGAGAGCGGCGACGACGGCCGCGTCGCCCGCGACGAACCCGGCGCGGTACCCGGCGAGGTTCGACCGCTTCGACAGCGAGTGCACGGCGAGCACGCCGTCGGTGCCGTGCGCGAGCGCGGACGTCACCGGCCCGGTCCAGCCGAACTCCGCGTAGCACTCGTCGCTCGCGACGAGGACGCCGTGGGCGCGGCCCCAGGCGACCACGTCGGCGAGGTGCGCGGCGGGCGCGACCCGGCCGTGCGGGTTGGCGGGGTAGTTGACCCAGAGCAGCACCGCGCCGGCCGGGTCGAGCGCGTCGACGTCGACCAGGCCGTCGACCGTTCGCACGGCCACCGGCTCGCAGCCCGCGAGCCGCGCGCCGATGTCGTACGTCGGGTACGCCAGGTCCGGGAACAGCACCCGCCCCCCGATGCCGAGCAACGACGGCAGCAGCGCCACGAGCTCCTTGCTGCCGACCGTCGGGAGGACCTGGTCAGGGGGGCACGTGACACCGAGGCGGCGTTGCAGCCAGTCAGTAGCGGCCTGGCGGACCGCGACCGTACCCGCGGTCAACGGGTACCCGGGCGCGTCCGCGGCCTCGCGCAGCGCGTCCTGCACGACAGCGGGCGTCGGGTCGACCGGGGTGCCGACCGAGAGGTCGACGATGCCGTCCTCGTGCCGCCGCGCGCGCTCCGCGTACGGCACCAGCCGGTCCCACGGGAACTCGGGGAGCGGGGCCCGCCCGAGCGAGTTCACCGCCCCGCGAGCCGCGGTGCTACTCGGCCGGCAGCGCCGCGACGAGCGGGCCGTCGAACGCCTGCGGCCCGATCTTGGACGCGCCGCCGGGCGAGCCGAGGTCGTTGAAGAAGTCCTTGTTGTCCTTGGTGTAGGCCTTCCACGACGGCGGTACGTCGTCCTCGTAGAAGATCGCCTCGACGGGGCAGACCGGCTCGCAGGCGCCGCAGTCCACGCATTCGTCGGGGTGGATGTAGAGCGAACGTACGCCCTCGTAGATGCAGTCGACCGGGCACTCTTCGATGCAGGCCTTGTCCTTCACATCGACGCACGGCTCGGCGATGGTGTACGTCACGTTGGGCTCCTCCTAGCGCGGGTCGCACCTAGTATCGCAGGGACGGCAGGACGCATTGCATCACACGACCCCGAGGAGCGCGCCATTCCAGCCGGAGGCGTCTACCGCGTGGCCGTCACCCCGGCCGACATCGGCGCCCGCGTCTCGGTCCGGCGGGTGCTGAGGGACGGTCGCGAGGGGCTGGGCGACGTCGTAGGCGACCTCGTGGCGTGGGACGCGGACGGGCTCGCGGTACGGCGCCGCGACGGCTCGCTGGAGGTCGTCGCGGAGGCGGACGTCGTCGCCGCCAAGGTCGTTCCCCCGGCGCCGCAACGATGAGCGCTGAGACGCGGCGGAGGTTCGCCGAGAACATCCGCTCCGGCGCCCCCGACCTCGCGCTCGCCTGCCTGCTGATCGGCGCGGAGGTGCTCCCCGACCTCGACGTCGCCGCGTCGCTCGCCGCGCTGGACGCGCTCGCCGACGCGGGTCGCCCGCACCTGGCCGCGGGCGACCCGCCCGCCGTGTTACGGCGCGCGCTCGCCGACGAGGCGGGCTTCCGTGGGTACGGCGACGACTACGGCGACCTCCGCGCCTCGCTGCTGCACGAGGTCCTGCGCCGCCGCCGCGGCCTGCCGATCCTGCTCTCCGTCGTCTACCTCGAGGTCGCCTGGCGCCTCGGGCTGCCGGCCGCCGGCGTCGGCCTCCCCGGGCACTTCCTCGTCGATGTCGGCGGGACGCTGCTCGACCCGTTCTACGGCGGCCGCCTCGTCTCGCGCGCCGAGACCTCCGCCCGGCTCGGCGCCGCGCTGACCGACGCGGACTACGAGCCGTGGAGCGTTCCCGCGATCGTCACCCGTGTCCTCACCAACGTCCGCGCCGGTGCGACCGGCCACGGCAAGAACCTGCGCACCCGGCTCTGGGCCGTCGAGCTGGCCATGCTGGTCCCTTCGCACGACGCCGCCCTGCGCCGCGAACGCGGCGAGATCCTGATCCAGCTCGGCGACTACGTCGCGGCCGCGGCCGAGCTGGAGTCCTACGCCGAGGCGGTCGAGCCGGTCGACCCCGAGGCGGCCGACCACGCGCTCCGCGCCGCCCGGATGAGCCGCGCCCGGCTCAGCTAGCAGTCCTGCACAGAACGAATCGACGAGCCCTTGACAGCGCTGGGTCGCACCGTATAGAACCGAGAAGTTAGATAACCACTCGGTTAGGTACAGGGATGGCCACGGACCCGTTGAGCGTCACGTTCGCCGCTCTCGCGGACCCCACGCGCCGCGCGATCCTCGCCCGGCTCACGGAGGGGCCGGCGACGGTCGGCGAGCTGGCGGCGCCGTTCGCGATGAGCGGGCCCGCGGTCTCCAAGCACCTCCGGGTCCTGGAACGCGCCGGCCTCATCACCCGCGGCCGCGAGGCCCAGTGGCGGCCGTGCCGGCTCGACGCGACCCCGCTGGCCGAGGTCGCGACGTGGGCCGAGGGCTACCGGCGGTTCTGGGACGCGAGCTACGACCGGCTGGACACGTACCTGCACCACCTCACGAAGGAGAAGGACGATGGCGAGTAAGACAGGCACCACCGAGTACACGACCCCGTCGGACACCGAGCTGGTGATGACGCGGGTCTTCGAGGCGCCGCGCGGGCTGGTCTTCGACGCGTTCACCAAGCCGGAGCACATCGCGCAGTGGATGCTCGGGCCGGAGGGCTGGACCATGCCGGTCTGCGAGGTCGACCTGCGCCCGGGCGGCGCGTGGCACTTCGTCTGGCGCAACGACGACGGCGCCGAGATGGAGATGACCGGCGTCTACCGCGAGGTCGCGCGGCCGGAGCGCCTGGTCAACACCGAGCGCTGGGGCGGCGACTGGCCGGAGACGTTGAACACCATGGTCCTCACCGAGGACGGCGGCCGCACCACCGCGTCGACGACGATGCGGTACCCGTCGAAGGAGGCGCGCGACGCCGCGACGGAGACCGGCATGAAGCACGGCGTCGACCGGAGCTTCGACCTGCTGGACGACCTGCTCCGTTCGCTCGCCTGACCCGGCCTAGGCTGGGCCGGTGATGCGGCTGCACGACACGATGGCGCGCGGGGTGGTCGATGTGGTCCCCGCGCGCCGGGGCGAGCTCAGGGTCTACGCCTGCGGCCCGACCGTGTACCGGTACGCGCACGTCGGCAACATGCGGACGTTCCTCCTGACGGACCTGATCCGCCGGGTCGCCGAGCTGCACAAGCTGACCGTCACCGTCGTGCAGAACGTCACCGACGTCGGCCACCTCGTCGACGACACCAACGACTCCGGCGAGGACAAGGTCCTGGCCCAGGCCCGGCGCGAGGGCCGGACGACACAGGAGATCGCGGAGTTCTACACGGCGGCGTTCCACCGGGACCTGGCGGCGTTGAACATCCGCCCGGCCGACGAGGAGCCGAAGGCGTCGGACTGGATCGCGCCCATGGTCGAGCTGATCGAACGTCTGGTGGCCAAGGGGCACGCGTACCCGACGGCGGACGGCTCGGTGTTCTTCGACGCGCGGTCCTGGCCGTCGTACGGCGCGCTGTCCGGCAACCGCCTCGACGCCCTCGTCGCGGGTCACCGCACCGAGGGCGAGGTGCACGCGCAGAAGCGGTTCCACGCCGACTGGGCGCTCTGGAAGGGCGCCGGGCCGAACCGCGCCCAGACCTGGCAGACCCCTTGGGGCGCAGGCTTTCCCGGCTGGCACGTCGAATGCTCGGCGATGTCGTTGGCGTTGCTCGGCGAGACCATCGACGTGCACACCGGCGGCATCGACCTGCGCTTCCCACACCACGAGGACGAGCGCGCGCAGTCCGAGGCGGCGGTCGCCCACCCGGTCGTCCGGCACTGGGTACACGGCGAGCACCTGCTGTTCGAGGGCCGCAAGATGGCCAAGTCCACCGGCAACGTCGTCCTCGTGTCCGACGTCGCCGAACGCGGCCACGACCCGTTGGCGGTGCGGCTGTCGTTCCTCGGCTCGCGGTACCGCACGCAGATCAACCTGACGTGGGACGAGATCGCGGCGGCCGACCGGACGCTCGCGCGGTGGCGCGACCGGGTACGCCAGTGGGCCGAGTCGCCGTCGAAGCCGACGTGCGCGGGCTACGACGCCCGCTTCCGCGCCGCCCTGGACGACGACCTCGACACCCCGGCGGCGCTGCAGGTGCTCCGCGACGTCGAACGCGACACCACGATCCCGGACGGCTCGAAGTTCGAGACGTTCGCGGCGTTCGACCGCGCCCTCGGCCTCGACCTGGTCCGCGACGTCGGCAGGCCGCCCACCGCCCTACCGCCGGGCGCGGCCGACCTGCTGGACCAGCGCGAGCGGGCGCGGGCCGCGAAGGACTTCGCCGCCGCCGACCGCCTCCGCGACGACCTCGCCGCGCTCGGCGTGACCGTCCGCGACACCGCGACCGGCCAGGACTGGTCCGCGACCTGACCCGCCCGGCGCGAGCGCTACTCCGTCACGCGGTGGACCAGCAGCTGGTTGGTGCCGCCGACCTGGCCGGGCGCGCCGGCCACGACGACGACGGTGTCGCCTTCCTTCGCGAGCCCCGCGCGAACGACCTCCGCGTTGGCCTGCGCGACCAGCCCCACCGAGTCCTCGACGGGCGCCACGACCGCCCCCAGCACGCCGCGGTGCAGCCCCACCAGCCGTACGGTCGCCTCCACCGGTGACAGCGCGAGGACCGGCACGTCCGGCCGGAACGACGCCACCAGCCGCGACGACGCACCCGTCTGCGTGTGCACAACGACCGCCGCGGCACCGAGGTCGCGGACCATCTGCACGACGTTGTGCGCGACCGCGTGCGCGGGAGCGACGACGTCGTGCACGTCCGGCGGCGGGACCGCGAAGCGCGGCGCCGCCTCGGCCGTCTCGCAGATGCGGACCATCCAGCGGACGACGTTCGCCGGGTCGTGCCCGACCGCCGTCTCCGCCGAGAGCATCACGGCCGACGTGCCGTCGAACACCGCGTTCGCCACGTCCGACGCCTCGGCCCGCGTCGGCCGGGTCTGGTCCACCATCGACTCGAGCATCTCGGTCGCGGTGATGACGGGGATGGCGTGCGCGTTCGCGGCGCCGATGATGGTCTTCTGCAGGACGGGGACGCGTTCGGGCCCCATCTCCACGCCGAGGTCGCCGCGCGCCACCATCACCGCGTCGGCGACGTCGAGGATCGAGCCGAGGTGGTCGAGCGCCTCGGGGCGCTCCAGCTTCGCCACGATCGGCACCGACGAGCCGAGCCCCTCGACCGCGGAACGCAGCCGCCGTACGTCCTCCGCGGACCGCACGAACGACAGCGCCAGGTAGTCGACGCCCGCCTCGACCATCGCGGCCGCGTCCTGGAGGTCCTTCAACGTCGGGCTCTGGGCCGTCACCGCGACGCCCGGCAGGTTGACCCCCTTGTTGCTCGTCAGCCGGCCCCCGCGCACGACCGCGGCCCGCACGTCGCGGCCGGTCACCGCGACCACGCGCAGCTCGATCCGCCCGTCGTCGAGCAGCACGCAGGCGCCGGGGTGGACGTCGTCGGCGAAGTGCGCGTAGGCCACCGGGATCGCGTCGTCGTACGTCGCGTCGCTGCCCGCCCGCAGCGTGACCTCGCCGGCGAGGACGACACCGGACGCGGGCAGCGTGCCGACGCGCATCTTCGGCCCCTGCAGGTCCACGAGGATCGCGACGTGCCGGCCCAGCTCCTCGGCGACCGAACGCACCAGCGCGACGTCGGCGACGTGGTCCTCGCGGCGGCCGTGCGAGCAGTTGATCCGGACGACGGTGACTCCGGCCTCGATCATCGCGGTGAGGACGGCGCGGTCGCGCGACGCGGGTCCGAGCGTCGCGACGACCTTGGTCCTCGCCATTACGGCGACCCGTCCGCCAGCGACGGGGACGGGTCCTCGGGGCCCGCCGCCATCGCGCGGTACACCCCCTTGAAGAACAGCAACGGCTCGGCGTCCGGCCGCGGCGCGGCCATCCCGACGACCTCGCCGACGACCAGCGTGTGGTCACCGCCCGGGTACGTCGCGTACGTCCGGCACTCCAGTGTCGCGAGCGCGCCGTCGAACAGCACCGACCCGGTCTCCGGCCCGATGCGGTGCGGCCAGCGGTCCACCTCGCCGTCGTCCTGCGGCCGCCCGCGCGTCGCGAACCAGCGCGACAGGTCCTGCTGGTCGGCGGCGAGGACGTTGACACCGAACGTCCCCCTGGCCAGGACCGCGTCGTGGAACCGCGCCCGCCGCTCGATCGCCACCAGCACGAGGACGGGTTCGAGCGAGACGGACGTGAACGAGTTCGCCGTCATGCCCCAGTGCCGGCCCTCGCTGGAGGTCGTGACGACGGTCACGCCGGTCGCGAAGTGGCCGGCGACCCTGCGGTAGTCGTCGAGGTTCACGGCACGGGCGGGGCCACCGACCGCCGGGCGTTGTCGACGACGATCGCGGTCGGCCCCTCCAGCAGCTTCAACGTGGACAGTGACGTCTCGGAGAACGCGCTCTGCAACGACGACGACAGCGCCAGCACGCCGACCACGCGCCCGCCGTGGCCGCGCAGCGGCATCGAGAGGAACGTCGACATCGGCCCCTCGTCGGGGTCGCCGAGCCGCCCGCCCGGGTCCACGACGTGGAGCCGGACCGACGACGCCTCGAACGCCGCCCCGGCCGCGCTCGCGACGCTGTCCGCGGCGCGCTGCACGAACTCGTCCAGGTGCCCCTGGCTCGCCTCGTGGCCGACGCCGACGTACGCGCGCCGCTCCTCGAACAGCAGCACGCCCGCGAGGTGGAAGTCCACGAACCTGCGCACCACGTCGAGCAGTCCGCGGACGGTGTCGTCGAACCCCTGCGTCGTCGCCGCGAGCTCGGTCACCTCGGCGGCGACGGAGGTCTCGAACAGCTTGCGGTCCAGCAGGTCGCAGACCTTGGAGAGAACGTCGTCGGCGGACAGCTCGACCGGGTCGGCGCGCACCGCCGGACGCCCGCCGCGAGCCGCCGTCGCGCGGTCCAGGACGGCCGCCACCGCGCCGGTCAGGTCCGGCGCCTCGAAGTCCTTGGTGAGGTAGCCGTCGGCGCCGGTCTTGGTGCCCCAGTACCGGTCGCTAGCGGCGTCCAGCGACGTGAGCAGCACGATCGGGATGTCCGCGGTCTGCCAGTCGTCCTTCAGCAGCCGGGTGGCGACGTAGCCGGAGACGCGCGGCATCTGCACGTCCATCACGACGGCGTCGGGCTGCTCGCGGAACACCGTCTGCACCGCGTCCACGCCGTCCTCGGCCTGGACCACCTCGTGACCCGCGGCGACGAGCACCGAGGACACGATGCGGCGCAGCGTCGGGCTGTCGTCCGCGATCACGATGCGGGGCACGTTGCGACCCTATCGACCGACGAGGCGGCGAACGGTCTCCACCAGCTCGGCCTGGTCGAACTCCCCCTTGAACAGGTACGCGCTCGCCCCCGCTTCCAGCCCCTCGCGGCGGTCGTCCTCGCCCCCGCGCGACGTCATGATGACGACGGGGACGCGTTCCCAGCCCTTCGTCCGCCGGATGGTCCGCGTCAGCTCGAAGCCGGTCATGCCCGGCATCTCGACGTCGCTGATCACGATGTCGGCCGGGTTATCCGAGCCGAGCCTGGCCGCGCCGTCGAGGCCGTCGACGGCGGTCTCGACGGAGTAGCCCGCGCCTTCGAGGATGACCCGTTCCAGCTCGCGGACGCCGATCGAGTCCTCGACCACGAGCACCCGCGCCTTCGGTCTGTCGTCCACCACCGCCACCGCGGCGGGTCGCGCGACGAGCGCGCCCCCGCCTATCGCGCGGTCGCCGACGTCGCGCAGGTCGAGCAGGCAGACGACGTTGCCGTCGCCCGCGATCGTCGCGCCGGAGACGCCGGGCACCCGGCGGATGAACGACCCCAGGTCCTTCACGACCAGCTCCGTCTCGCCTTCGAGCCGGTCCACCGACCAGGCGAGCTGCCGGTCGCCGTGCCTGACGATGAGCGCGGCGCGCGGCGCGCGCTCGCCGGGGACGCCGAGCGCATCGCCGAGGTCGAGCAGCGGCAGCGACCGGCCGTGTCGCGTGACGACCGGCATGCCCGCCAGCGTCGTGACGCCCGCGTCCGCGAGGCCGATCGTCTCGACCACGCTGGTCACCGGGATCGCGAACCGTTCCGCCCCGAGCCGCGCGACCAGGCAGCGCATGACGCCCAACGTCACCGGCAGCGTCAGCACGAACGCCGTCCCCCGCCCCGCCTCGCTGCGGACGTCGATCGAGCCGCCGAGCTCGTCCACGGAGGTCTTGACGACGTCGAGCCCGACGCCGCGGCCCGACGTCTCCGTCACCGTCGCCGCCGTCGAGAACTCCGGCGCGCACAGCAGTGCCAGCAGGTTCGGTCCCGAGAGCGTGGTGGCCGGCGGGAGGAGGCCGCGTTCGACGGCGGTCCGCCGGACGGCGTCCTCGTCGATCCCGCGCCCGTCCTCGGACACCTCGACGACGACGTGCCCGCCCGCCGTACGCGCCGTGACGCGGACCGTCGCGGTCGCGGGCTTGCCGGCGCCGACGCGTTCGGCGGGCGGCTCGCAGCCGTGGTCGACGGCGTTGATGACGAGGTGCTTCAACGCGTCCGCGACGCCGTCGAGCACCTGCTTGTCCAGCTCGACGCCGTCGCCCTCGATCTCCAGGACGACGTCCTTGCCGCTCGCCGCCGCGACCTCGCGGACCAGCCGCGGGAACGCCGCCACGACCCGGCGCAACGGCACCATCGCCAGCCCCATCGCGCCGTCGCGGACGCCGGCGACACCGTTGAGCTGCGCCTCGACCAGCTCGCGGAGCTGGGCGCCCGCGGCCGTCGCCCGGTCGCCTATGCCGAGCAGCCGGTGCAGCGCCAGCGTCACCTGCTCGGGCAGCGCGTCGTCGCGCGCGGCGAGGCGCAGCGACTTGGTCCAGCGGGCGTGCTCGGCGAGCAGCTCCAGCAGCGAGTCGGCGACCTGCTCGACCCGGCGTGCGCCGAGCGCGGCCTCGCCGACGATGTCGATCAGGTCGTACACCTTGTGGGCCGCGATGCGGACGGAGTCGGCGGCGTCGCGCACGCGCGTCGAGTCGTCGTCCTCCTCCGTCGCCGCCGGGACCGGCAGCACCGGCACCGCGACCGGGTCCGCGCCGGAGCGCGCGAGCCGCAGCGCCGCGACGACGGGCTCGAGGTCCGCGTCGTCCACCGGCATGACCGCGCCGGGCAGCGCGCGGCCGACCGCGTCGGACGCCGTCAGCAGCAGGTCGATGAGGTCCCGGCGGACCTTCAGGCGGCCGTCGCGCAGGTCGCCGAGCAGGTCCTCCATCAGGTGCGCGACGCCGACGACCCGGTCCAGGCCGAGCATCGTCGCGGACCCCTTGACGGTGTGCGCGTCGCGGAACAGCGCGGTCACCTGGTCGCGCGCGCGGGGGTGGGTCTCCAGCGACAGCAGGCCTGACGACAGGGACGCCAGGCGTTCCTCGACCTCCGCGCGGAAGGTCGCTACGAGCTCGGGGTCGTTCCCCCAGTCGTTCACCACTCACCCCGGAAGCAACTGTGAAGGTCACCACGCGTGAGAGGGGCGGAGATCCTGCACAGAACGAGGCGGCCGGCCGCCGCGGCGGCCACGCCTACGCCACCTTGAACTGCGCGATGGACGCGCGCAGCTCGGCGGCGAGGACGTTGAGCTGCGCGGCCGCGGCGGCGGCCTGCTTCGAGCCGACGGCGTACTGGCGCGAGACGTCGGAGACCTGGTTCATCGCGGCGACGACCTGGTCGGACGCGGAACGCTGCTGCTGCGTCGCGATGGAGATCTCCTTCGCGGCGGTCGTCGTCTCGTCGACCATGCCGGAGATGCGTTCCAACGCATCCACGACGCCGCGGGCCAGCCCGGTCCCCTGCCTGACCTCCTTGGCGCCCTCCTCGCTCGCGATGATCGTGGAGTTCGTCTCGGCCTGGATCTCGGCGATGATCCCCTGGATGTCCTTGGTCGCGGCCATCGAACGTTCGGCGAGCTTGCGCACCTCGGACGCGACGACGGCGAAGCCGCGGCCGTGCTCGCCCGCGCGGGCGGCCTCGATGGCGGCGTTCAACGCCAGCAGGTTGGTCTGGTCGGACAGGTCGTCGATGACGTCGAGGATGCGGCCGATCTCGTGCGACTTCTCGCCGAGCGACAGCGCGCGCGTCGCGATCTGCTCGACGCGGAACGCGATCTTGTCCATCGAGTCGACGGAGAGCCCGACCGCCTCGCGGCCCTGCTCGGCGTAACGGAGGGTGTCGGCGGCGTAGCGCGCAACGGCCTCCGCGGTGTCGGCGATCTGCGCCGCCGTCGCCGCCAGCTCCTCGATCGTCGACGTCGTCTCGGAGACCGCGGAGGACTGCTGCGTCGCGGAGACCGCGTGCTCCTCGGCCGTCGCGAGCAGCTCGCCCGCCGACGCGGCGATGTGCTCGCCGCCGGTCCTGATCTGGCCGACGAGCTGGCGGAGGTTGCCCAGCGTGTGGCTGAACGACGTGGAGAGCAGCGTGATCGGCTTCGCGTACGCCGCGTCCGCGTCCTGCTCGTCGTAGAGGTCGACGGCGAGGTCGCCGCCGGCGGCGCGTTCGAGGATCTCGGAGAGGTCCTGGACCCTGGCCTGCAACGCGTCCCGCTCGGACTTGGCCTGCTTGCGCATCAGCCACACGGCGTTCGACAGGTTGGCGTTGAACCACGCCACGGCCGGGAAGATCGGGCAGACCAGCACGAGGATGCCGGCGTGGTCCGCGTCGAGCGACCCGCCGAGGTACGACGACAGCAACAGCCCCGCGACGGCCACGACGCCGAACACCATCGACTGGTGCTTGTCGAGCGACACGGCGGCGAAGAGCACGATCGGCACGAATAGCAGCCAGAACGGTCCGGCCACGCCGCCCGTCGCGGCGGTCACGCCGGTCACGAAGACGACGTCGAGGATCAGCAGGCCGGCCCGCCAGGCGGCGATGTTCGCGCGGACGCTCGGCCGCGTCTCCTCCCAGAACGGCAGCACCGTGAGCAGCGTCGCGTCGATCGCGCCGACGCCGGAGAAGAACAGCACCCAGCCGAAGCTCACCGTCGAGGCGCTCGCCGCGGAGCCCACGTGCCCGATCACCCACGACGCGACGACGGCCAGCACCAGGCTGATCCACGTCGCGACCGCGGCGACCCGCGCGATGCGCTTCGAGAAGTCCATGTCTCCCGCTCCCTATCCCGCGCGCCGCGCGACGCCCACGCGGTGCCGCAGTGCGAAGACCGCGGCGGCGTCGAGGACGCCGACCGGGCCGTTGTCGTCCGTGAGCTGTCCTTCGAGCAGCGCGCCGGCCTCGGCGCCCAACGTGAGCAGCGCCGGCTCCAGCGCCGCGGGGTCGACGTCGAGGACGCCGTCCACGCGTTCGGCGAGCAGCCCGACCGCCGAGCCGCCGCGGGCCAGCACGACGAGGCGGCCGTGGGCGGCGTCGCCGTCCGGCAGCCCGAGCAGCGAACGCAGGTCGAGCACGCCGAGGATCCGGCCGCGCCAGTTGGCGACGCCCTCGACCCACGCGGGCGTGCCGGGAACGCGGGTCACGTGCGGCGCGCGGCCGACCTCGGCGACGGCGTCCATGGCCAGCGCGAAGCGCCCGCCACCGAGCCGGACGACGACATGGCTCACCGCGCGATCCCCTCCCGAGTACGGACGACCTCGGGTGATCTATCGGCGCGCGGGGGCCGGGCTTGAACCGCCCTAGTCAGCGGCTTCGTCGGTGACGGCGGCGGCCGCCCGGCGGTCGTGGCGCTCGACGCCGCGGCGGATCGTGCCGAGCCCGACGGCCGCGCTCACGGTGCCGAGCAGGAGGAACGCGAGCCCGTGCGCCTCCCCCGTCACGATCAGGTCGCCCTCGGGCCGCAGGCTGGCGAAGTACATCGTCGTGACCAGCCAGCCGAGCGCCGGGAGGATGCCCGCGGCGGTCGAGCGGAACGACCGCCCGACGAAGTACACGTACGGGCCGATCGTCAGCGCCGCCGCCGCGTCGCCCCAGGAGAACCACCCGATCGTGGCCGGGATGAAGAACGCCCCCACCAATGCGAGCAGCGCGCCCACGACCAGCCCGACCACCGCGATGGAGACGGCGATCGCGCGGTCGAGGCTCACCCCGCGACCCTAGGGCATGTCTCCCAAGCCCAGCGTGACCCGGGAACCCGGTGTCAGTCGGTCGGGACGGCGTCTCCGGAACGCTCGCGCAGGTCGATGACGTTCGCACCGGACACGAGCCGCTCGCGGGCCGCTTCGAGCACGTCGGTGATCTCGTGCCCGATCAGCTCGTCGCGGTCGAGCAGCGCGTCGCGCAGCGCCTCGACCAGGTGCCTGTTGTCGTCGAGCAGGGCGCGGGTGTACGCCTTCTGCTCGTTCAGCAGCGCGTCGACGCGCGCCCGGCCCTCGGTGTCGTGCAGCACCCGGCCGACGATGTTGGAGTCGTTCAGGGCGCCGTTCTGGATCGCGGCGAACGACACCAGCGTGCCCTCCATGCCGCACGCGCCGATCATCTGCGCGGCGACGTTGGTGGCGTAGAGCAGGTCGCTGCCCGGGCCGGTCGAGACGTCGCCGAACCAGATCTCCTCGGCGCAGAGCCCGCCCATCGCGATGCGGATCAGGCTGGTCATCTCGGCGCGCGAACGCGTGTACACGTCCTCGCGGTCGCCGTGCGCGAGCAGGCCGAGGGCGTCGCGGCGCTTGACGATGGTCAGCACCTCGAGCCGGCGCCCGGGCGCGCACAGCCAGGCGGCGACGGTGTGGCCGGCCTCGTGCGTCGCGATGAGGCGGCGTTCGTGGTCGGTGTACGCCGTGGGCTGGCCCATACCGACCTCGGTGGTCAGGCGGGCGTGCTCGATGTCGGCCCGGGTCATCGCGGTGTCGCCGCGGCGGACGGCGTTGACGAGTGCCTCGTCCAGCAGCCCCTCGATCATCGCCGGCGTGTACCCCTGGGTGACCGCGGCGATCGCGTCGCGCTGCTCCGGGTCGTCCAGGCCGGCGTGGTGCGACTTCCGGCCGAGGAAGTGGTCGAGCAGCGCGCGGCGGCCGGTCTTGCCCGGCTCCTCGAACGTCAGCCGCCGGTCGAACCGGCCCGGGCGCATCAGCGCCGGGTCGAGGCCGTCGGCGCGGTTGGTCGACGCGATCAGCATGATGTTCGCCGGGCGCGGCGCGGGCTTGGGGATCTGCCGGTGCGCGGGCAGCAGCAGGTTCAGCTTCTCGGTGAACGCGCCGCGGACCTTCTCCATCCCTGTCGGGGTGTCGAACGACTGCATCTGGACCAGCAGCTCGTTGACGACAGGCCCGGCGAGGTCGGACGTGCCGAACGCCGTCGTGACCGTGCCGCCCGCCTTCGCGTACGACGACGGCAGCCCGGTCAGCCCGCCGCAGCCGAAGACGTCCGGCGCGGCCGTCATCTCCATGCCGCGGCGCGTTCCGCCGATGGCGTCGAACTCGTCGATGAAGCCGATCGCGCCGCCCTCGCGGGCCGCGGCCTTGCGCAGCTCCTTGAAGTACGAACGGATCTTGCGCGCCGTGGCGCCGTAGAACGACGACTGGAACGACGACGCCGACGCGAACAGGAACGGCACCCCTGCCTCCGCCGCCATCGCCTTCGCCGTGTGCGTCTTGCCGGTGCCCGGGCCGCCCTCGAACAGCAGCCCGCGCCGCGGCCGCCCGCCCATGTCGCGGGCGAACGTCTCGTGCGCGAGGAACAGGTTGAGCGAGCGGATGACCTCGTCCTTCACCGGGTCGATCCCCACGACGTCGGACAGGCGCACGTCGAGCTGCTCCGGGCGGAACATCGTGTGCGGCGAGCGGCCGGTCATCACCTGGGTGCCGCCGAGCAGCGCGATCAACGCGACGAAGAAGAGGATCGGCGCGAACAGCAGCCAGTCGACGTGCGGGAACGCGATGACGTCGAACGGTCGCCCGTCCGCGACGCGGTACCAGAGGAACGCCGCCGGGACCGCCAGCAGCACCGCGACCTTGCGGAGCCGGACCTGGCGCTGCGACTCGCGGTTCTGGCCGACGTCCGCCGTGTGCACGGACAGCAGGCCGGCGCTCGCGAGCTGGGGGTCGAGCGTTCCTGCTGGGGTGCGGCGAGGCTTGGGCATGAACGCTCCTGTGCTGGGACGGGCACCGGGAACGAGGTGCCGGAAAAAAGTTTCCTCCGACGGCTCAAGCCCGGCGCCCGCGGTGCCGATGTCGTCCGGGACGGCGGGGCTGTCCGTGCTCGGACTATGACACCCGCGGCTGGTCGTTGACTACGCAACGTGACCTATTCACCCCGATGGCCTAGTCACCGGACGAACGCGTAGTTACTCCACGTGGCCGAGCGCAACCCCGGCAAACAGGTCGGTCTCCTTGCCCTCGGCGTCGCGTTCGTCCCCTGGCGTCCCATTCACCAGCACGAAGTGCTCCGTGCCGAACACCTCCGCCTGCAGCGCGTCGGGCAGCGCGAAGAACACGCCGTTCAGGTCGATCTGGCTGCGGTGCGCCCGCATCGCGGTGAGCTTGCGCTCGAGCTGCTCGGGCGCGCTCACCCGCGTCGTGATGACGTCGTCCTCGACGCCGAACGGCAGGTCCTCGGCCGACTCCAGGGCCGCGAAGAACTCGTCGCCGCTCTCCTTGAAGTAGTCGAAGTTCTTGCGGAACAGGCTCTTCGGCATGGCGTTCGTGTACCGCTTGGCCACCGTCCACGGCTCCCCCGCGCCGGGGTAGCGGGCCGGGTCGGCGGCCGCCTCGATGCCGGCCACCGCCACGCGGTTGGCCTGGATGTGGTCGGGGTGGCCGTAGTCGCCGTTCTCGTCGGAGGACACGACGACCTGCGGGCGTACCTCGCGGATGATCCGTGCCATCGCCTCGACGGCCTCGTCCAGGTCCGCGCGCCAGAACGAGCGCGGGTCGTCGTTCTCCGGCGTGCCCATCATCCCGCTGTCGCGGTAGCGGCCCACGCCGCCGAGCCAGCGGTGGTCGCCGATGCCCAGCGCCTTCGCCGCCTCGGCCATCTCGCCGACCCGGTGCTCGCCGAGCGCGTCCTCGCCGTCGTCCGCGAGGTGCTTGAGGTCGTCCACGACGATCTCGCCGACCTCGCCGCGGGTGCAGGTGACCAGCGTGACGCGCGCGCCCTCGGCGGCGTACCGCGCGATCGTCACGCCGGTCGGGATGCACTCGTCGTCCGGGTGCGCGTGGACGAACAAGATGCTGCGCTCGCTCATAGGGCTACTCCCGCGAAGAGGTCGGTCTCCCTGCCGTCGTTCGCCGGCCCGGGCGTGCCGTGCGCCAGCGTGAAGTGCTCCTCGTCGAACACCTCGTGGGCGACGTTGTTGGACAGCGCGAAGAACCGGCCGACGACCGTGAGCTGCGTCCGGTGCGCGGCGATCGCCTTGGCCTTGAGGTCGCCGTCGATCGCGACGGTCGTCGTGACCGGCGCGCTCTGGTGCGCGGCCTGGCTCGGGTCGGGGAGGTCGAAGCCGCCCGGCC
Source organism: Frankiaceae bacterium (assembly GCA_030840645.1). GTDB lineage: Bacteria > Actinomycetota > Actinomycetes > BP-191 > BP-191 > BP-191. The sequence goes on along the minus strand of JAVEEC010000139.1, from coordinate 33,498 downwards.
GCCCGGCCTTCTCGTAGTCGTCGCGTTCCCGTGCTCTGCGCTCGGGACCGCCCCAGGCACAGTGGTACACCTTCGCGACCTGGTGGGTCGCGGCCGCCACCGCGAGCATCGTCACGCGGTGCGCCTGGATGTGGTCGGGGTGGCCGTAGCCGCCGTTCTCGTCGTACGTCACGACGACCTGCGGCCTCGTCTCCTCGATGACCTTGACGAGGTGCGCCGTAGCCTCGTCGAGGTCGGCGTTCCAGAACGCCGTGGCCCGCTCGTTCTCCGGCGTGCCGATCATGCCGCTGTCCTCGTACGGGCCGAGGAAGCGGTGGTCCGTCACGCCGAGCACCGCCATCGCGTCGGCCAGCTCGTCCACCCGCCGGTCGGCGAGGGCCTTGCCGGTACCGAGGTGCTTGAGGTCGTCGGGCACGATCTCGCCCTGCTCGCCTCGGGTACAGGTGACCAGGGTCACCGCCGCGCCCTCGGCGGCGTACCTGGCCATCACCCCGCCGGTCGCGATCGACTCGTCGTCGGGGTGCGCGTGCACCAGCAGGAGGCGGCGTTCGTCCATGGGGCCATTCTGCCCGTGGCAGGGTGGGCGCGTGACCCCCGGCTACCGGCTCGTGCCGACCGCCCCGCCCGTGGCCGACTACCTGCGGCTGCGTCGGGAGGCCGGGCTGTCACCCAAGACCGAGGAGCAAGCGGTCGTCGCGCTCCCGGGGTCGTGGTTCGCGTGCCACGTCGTGCACGAGGTGACCGGCGAGGTCGCCGGCATGGGCCGCCTGCTCGGCGACGGCGGCTGGTACTTCCACGTCGTCGACATGGCCGTGCTGCCGTCACACCAACGGCGCGGCGTGGGCGACGCGGTGCTGGGGGCGTTGCTCGACCGCGTCCGTTCGGCGGCGCCGCCCGGGGCGTACGTCAACCTCCTCGCCGACCCGCCGGGGCGTCGGCTGTACGAGCGGCACGGCTTCAAGGAGACGGCACCGGACTCGGTAGGGATGGCGGTGCGGCTCTAACTCTTCGGTCAACCCGAGAGCAGGTCCCACCCCACCGCTGTAACGACAGCGAGTACGGCTGCAAGTTGGAAGTACACAGCCCAGGCGATAATCTTCGCCTTATTGTCGGTTCCCGCGCGAAGAGAAGCGATCGTGGTCACGCCGAGACCGGCGCAGATATTGCGAGCCGCAATCTCTGAATCCGTCCAATGCGACTTCGTCATCTCGCGCAGCGTCCCGACTGCCGCCACTTGGTATTCCCGGCTCATGTTTGCAACAAGGCCAAGGGCACCCGCGACGACGAAGCATGCGAGCGCGACCACCGCTGCGCCGCCGGCACCGTGGCCAAACGTGTGGTCCTTGCCCTTCAGTAGTGCCACCACCGAGACGATGAGCGCGAGGAACGCGCTGCTGGACGTCACGACCGCGAGTGCTCGAGCGTCTATGGACGTACGCCTGTCGTACTCCGACTTGAGTTCGCTCTCGACGAACGTAGCGTACGTCTCGCCTTGCTCAGTCATGCCTCACCCCCGTGCAGGCACTATTTCTCTTCCGTGCCGTGAATGTCCTTGCGAACCTGCTCCGTCACCGCCCAAGAATTGTCCGGTGGCTCTTCGGGCTCCGGAGACTGCTCGTTCGCCCCCGACTGGTCTTGTTCCGTCATGCCATGCCTCCCTCGATACCTCGGAAGCATCCACCGGTGGCACGCACATGTCCAGGGATGGATTGGTCACACGTTGAAGCGGAACTCCACGACGTCGCCGTCCTGCATGACGTACTCCTTGCCCTCCATGCGCGCCTTGCCCGCCGAGCGCGCCGCGACCGTCGAGCCGGCCGCGACCAGGTCGGCGAAGCCGATCACCTCCGCCTTGATGAACCCGCGCTGGAAGTCGGTGTGAATCACGCCCGCCGCCTCGGGTGCGGTCGCGCCGCGCCGGATCGTCCAGGCGCGCGCCTCCTTCGGCCCGGCGGTGAGGTACGTCTGCAGGCCGAGCGTCGCGAAGCCCACGCGCGCGAGCTGGTTCAGGCCCGACTCCTCCTGCCCCATCGACTGGAGCAGCTCCAACGCCTCGTCGTCCGGCAGCTCGATCAGCTCCATCTCGACCTTCGCGTCGAGGAACACGGCCTCCGCGGGAGCGACGAGCGCCGCGAGCGAGTCGCGGAAGTCCCCATTGGAGAGCTCGTCCTCGTCCAGGTTGAAGACGTAGAGGAACGGCTTCGCGGTGAGCAGGTGCAGGTCGCGCAACGGCTCCCTGTCGAGCCCGGCGGCGAACACCGTCTGCCCGCCGTTCAGGACCTCCTGCGCGACGCGAACGGCCTCGGCCTGCGGCGCCACGTCCTTGCGGACGCGCGCCTCCTTCTCCAGCCGCGGCAGCGCCTTCTCGATGGTCTGGAGGTCGGCGAGGATCAGCTCGGTGTTGATGGTCTCGATGTCGTCCTTCGGCGAGATGCGGCCGTCGACGTGGACGACGTCGGGGTTCTCGAAAGCGCGGATGACCTGGCAGATCGCGTCGCAGTCGCGGATGTTCGCGAGGAACTTGTTGCCGAGCCCGGCGCCCTCGCTCGCGCCCTTGACGATGCCCGCGATGTCCACGAAGTCGACGGTCGCGGGCAGCACCTTCGCCGAGCCGAACAACTCGGCCAGCACGCCGAGGCGCGGGTCGGGAACGCCGACGACGCCGACGTTCGGCTCGATGGTGGCGAACGGGTAGTTGGCGGCGAGGACGTCGTTCTTGGTCAGCGCGTTGAACAGCGTGCTCTTGCCGACGTTGGGCAGCCCCACGATGCCGATGGACAGGCCCACGACTAGACCTCCAGGCGCGCCCGAGCGCGCTTGCCGCGCGAACGCTCGCGCTCGGCCGCGTCGAGGACGACCTTGCGGATGCGGACGGTCGCCGGCGTCACCTCGACGCACTCGTCCTCGCGGCAGAACTCCAGCGCCTGCTCCAGCGACAGCTGCCGGTGCGGGATCAACGGCACCAGCACGTCGGAGGAGGACTGCCGCATGTTGGTGAGCTTCTTCTCCTTGGTCGGGTTGACGTCCATGTCGTCGGAGCGCGCGTTCTCGCCGACGATCATCCCCTCGTACACCTCGGTCGTCGGGCCGACGAACATCGTGCCGCGCTCCTGCAGGTTGGCCAGTGCGAACGCCGTCGTCGGGCCGCGCCGGTCCGCGACGAGCGAGCCCGTGGGGCGCGTACGCAGCTCGCCGTGCCACGGCTCGTACCGCTCGTGCACGTGGTGCAGCAGCCCCGTACCCCGGGTCTCGGTGAGGAACTCGGTACGGAACCCGATCAGCCCGCGCGCGGGCACCAGGTACTCCATCCGGATCCAGCCGGAGCCGTGGTCGACCATCTGCTCCAGGCGCCCCTTGCGCAGCGCCATCAGCTGGATGAGCACGCCCTGGTAGTCGCTGGGCGCGTCGATGGTGAGGCGTTCCATCGGCTCGTTCACCTTGCCGTCGATCAGCCGCGTGACGACCTGCGGCTTGCCGACGGTCAGCTCGAACCCCTCGCGCCGCATGATCTCGACCAGCACCGCGAGCTGCAGCTCGCCGCGGCCCTGGACCTCCCAGGTGTCGGGGCGTTCCGTCGGGAGGACGCGGATGGAGACGTTGCCGACGAGCTCCTGGTCGAGCCGGTTCTTGACCAGCCGCGCCGTCAGCTTCTTGCCGCTCTCGCCGGCGAGCGGCGAGGTGTTGATGCCGACGGTCATCGACAGGCTCGGCTCGTCGATCGTGATGACCGGCAACGGCCTGGGGTCGTCGGGGTCGGTCAGCGTCTCGCCGATGGTGATCTCGGGGATGCCGGCGATGGCGACGATGTCGCCTGGTCCGGCTGAGTCGGCGGGGACCCGGTCCAGCGCCTCGGTGATGAGCAGCTCGGTGAGCTTGACGCGTTCGACGGTCCCGTCGGCCTTGCACCACGCGACCTGCTGGCCCTTCTTCAGGTAGCCGTTGTGGATGCGGCACAGTGCGAGGCGGCCGAGGTACGGCGACGCGTCGAGGTTGGTGACGTGCGCCTGGAGCGGGTGGCCCTCCTCGTACGACGGCGCCGGGATGGTGTCGCGCAGCACCGTGAACAACGGCTCCAGGTCGGGGCTGTCCGGCGTCCCGCCGTCCGGCGGCTTGGTGAGGCTCGCCTGACCGGTCTTGGCCTGGCAGTAGACGATCGGGAAGTCGATCTGCTCCTCGGTCGCGTCGAGGTCGAGGAAGAGCTGGTACGTCTCGTCCACGACCTCGTCGATGCGCGCGTCCGCGCGGTCCACCTTGTTGATGACGAGGACGACCGGCAGGTGCTGCGCCAGCGCCTTCCGGAGAACGAACCGCGTCTGCGGCAACGGTCCCTCGCTCGCGTCGACCAGGAGGACGACGCCGTCGACCATGGACAGGCCGCGCTCGACCTCGCCGCCGAAGTCGGCGTGGCCCGGCGTATCGATGATGTTGATCGTCAGGTCGCCGTGCCGTACCGCGGTGTTCTTCGCGAGGATCGTGATGCCCTTCTCGCGTTCGAGGTCCATCGAGTCCATGACGCGCTCGTTGACGTTGGCGTGCTCGCCGAACGCGTTGGACTGCCAGAGCATCGCGTCGACGAGCGTTGTCTTGCCGTGGTCGACGTGCGCGACGATCGCGACGTTGCGCAGGTCGGCGCGGGTGGGCATGCGGAAACTCCTGGGACGGCTCGGGGGATTGCCGCCAGTGTAGTCCGCGGTGCAGGGCTCTCCTGGTGTCTCGCGATCCGCGCCGCCGCCGGGCGGTGCGGGCGCCGGCTGACACCTAGCCGCCGAGCAGCTCCCGCAACGCCTGGACCAACGGCGCGTCGGCCGGGATCCACGCGACGTCGTCCAGCTCTGCCGCCGTCAGCCACCGCGCGTCCGCGTGCTCCACCAGCCGGACCTCGCCCGAGTCGATCCGCGCGACGAAGACCCGCAGCGTCCAGGGGCCGCGGGCACCGTCCAGCAGCAGGTCCGGACCGAGGCGTTCGCCGACCGTCACCGCGACGTCCAGCTCCTCGCGGACCTCGCGGACCAGCGCGTCGCGATCGGTCTCGCCGTCCTCGACCTTGCCGCCGGGGAACTCCCACAACCCGGCCAGCGCGGGCGGCTCCGCGCGCTGCGTCACGAGGACGCGGCAGCCGGGCGGCGTGCCGTCGAGGATCGCCGCCCCGACGACCACGGCCCCGGGACCCATGCGTGGCACCGTACGCTCGGTCCATGACGCATGAACCGCTCACCGACGAAGAGATCGACCGGGCGCTGCTGGACCTGCCGACGTGGGTGTACGACGGCACGGGGGTCAGGCGGACGGTCACCTGCGACTCGTTCATGTCCGGCATCCGGCTGGTCGAAGCCGTGGCGGCTGTCGCCGAGGAGCTGGACCACCACCCGGACATCGACATCCGCTACCGGGACGTGACGGTGACCTGCTGGACGCACACGACCGGCGGCGTCACCGAGGCGGATCTGGAGCTGGCGCGGCGCGTCGAGGCGCTCGTTACGCTCGGCTGATGCTGAGCGGCGAGCGCGTCACCCTGCGCCCCATCAGGCCCGACGACTACGAACGCCTCTACGCCTGGCGGATGGACGTCGCGACGTTCATCGCGACGTCGGAGAAGCCGGCCGTCCCGACGACGTTCGCGGACTTCACCGAGACCCTGGACCGTAAGACCCGCGACCCGAAGGACGCGGTCGAGTGGGGCGTCGACGTCGACGGCAGCCTCGTCGGGCGGGCCGCGATGTACGCGATCGACGAGCTGTCCCGCAACGCCGCCGTCGGGCTGACCCTCGGCCCCGAGCACCGCGGCAAGGGGTACGGCCGGGACGTCCTGACAGTGCTGGTCGACTACGCGTTCCGGCACCGCAACCTCAACCGCGTCTGGCTCCAGGTCCTCGCGACCAACGACGCCGGCCTGCGCTCGTACGCCGCCGCCGGCTTCGTCGAGGAGGGCCGCCTGCGCGAGCAGGCGTGGGTCGACGGGGAGTACGTGGACGAGGTGCGGATGGCGGTGCTGCGTTCCGCCTGGACGCCCTGACGTGGGGGCCGACGCCGAGGCCGCACTGCGCGTGTCCGGGATGCAGGGCGAGGCGCCGCCCGGCGCGGACCTGCCGCGGACCGGCCGCATGTCGTTGGGCCCGGTGCCGCAACGGTTCGATCTCGCGCGCACGGTCATGAGCCACGGCTGGTGCCAGCTCGCGCCGACGGCGTTCGACGAGCCGCGCCGTGTCCTGCACCGGACCCTCGCGCTGCCCGACGCGGGGCCGTTGACCGTGTCGGTCCGCGAACGTGCCGGCCGCCTCGACGCGTCGTGGGGCCGCGTCAAGGGAACGTGCGACGACCGCGTCGCGGTCAAGGCTCAGCTGCGCCGGATGCTCGCGCTGGACGACGACCTGACCGAGCTGTACGACCACTGCGCGACCGTGCCCACCCTCGCGTGGGTGCCCGAGAGCGGGCTCGGGCGGATGCTGCGTTCGCCGGACGTGTTCGAGGACCTGGCCAAGACGCTCGCGACAACGAACTGCTCGTGGGCGCTGACCAGGCTGATGTCGCGGCGGCTGGTCGACTCGCTCGGCGCGGAGGGTCCCGCGGGCGAGCGCGCGTTCCCGACGCCGGCCGCGGTGGCGAAGGCCGGCGAGGCGCACTTCGTCGGCGTCGTGCGGGCGGGGTACCGGGCGCGGGCGTTCGTGGAGCTGGCGGTCGCGTACCCGTCGCTGGGGACCGAACGCTGGTGGGACCCGGCCTACGACGACGCCGACGTCCTGCGCGACATCCGCGCGCTGCGCGGATTCGGGCTATACGCCGCCGAGGGCATGCTCGGGCTGCTCGGCCGCCCGCGCGGCCTCGCGATCGACTCGTGGGTCCGCGCCAAGCTGCCGGGGCTGCTCGGCCGCGACGCGATGACGGACGCGGAGATCACGGCGCACTTCGCGCCGTTGGGTCGCTGGGCGGGCGCCGGGCTGTGGCTGGAGCTGACGCGCGACTGGTTCGACCTCTAGCTAGCAGAACGCGACGGCGGCGTGATCGCGAGGTACGGCCGCAGCAGCGACCACGGCACGTCGAGGACGGGGAACCCCTGGGCGAACGACGCCACCTGGTACGTCCCGAACGTCACCCGCAGGCCCTCGGCACGGGGCGTGACGCGTTCGAACGACGCCGCCACCGGCGCCGTACCGCTGACGAGGGTGTCCCGCCCCCAGGTGTCGTCCGGCGCCACGTCGAGCAGGACGGGCAGCCGTTCCCGCGCGTACCTGCTGATGACGCGCAGGGCCGGCGCCTCCGACCTGAAGATGTCGGCCAGCACGACGCGCTCGCCCGTCGCGCGGGCGACGACGTACACGATCAGGTCCAGCGCCTCGTGCGCCGCTCCCTCCGCGTACCACGCGGTCGTCAGCTCGACGGCGACGTAGGTGTCGTTGACCTCGGTCAGCTTCGCCGTCAGGTCATACGTCACCGCCCAGCCCTCGCCGGGACGCTGCCGTCCGGCCTCGACCTGGCGCGCGACCTCGGCGGCCAGTCCCGCGTCCGCCCGGCGCGTCGCGGCCGGGCCGAGGCCGTGCAGCGTCGGGGGGCGAGCGCGGCCACCGCAGCGAGGGCTGCGGCGTAGGGGCGTACCTGCATGGCGAACGGCTCCCCGGCACTCGGCGACGTGCCTTACTGACGCCGGCGGGCGACCCTGGGTTGCGTACGAATCCGCGAGCCCGGGGCGCGCCTCCCGTTCTTTGTCACACCCCCCGTCCAGCATGGCTGGCATGACAGTCCTGCTCGTCCTGCTCGCCCTCGTGGCCGGGACCGCCGCCGGCCTCGCCCTCGCGCGCGGCCGCGCCGTCCGGGCCACCGCCGAGGCCGCCGCCCTGCGCACCCAGCTCGGCCGGGCCGAGACCGCGCTCGCCTACGAGCGCACCCAGGCCGCCGACAAGGTCGCCCTGCTGGAGCGCAGCGAGGGCGCGTTGAAGGAGTCGTTCCAGGCGCTGTCCCAGCAGGTGCTCGAGGCCAACGGCCGCCAGTTCCTCGACATGGCCCGCGACACCCTCGCGGTCGCCACGACGACCGCCAAGGGCGACCTGGACGAACGCCGTACCGCGGTCGAGGGGCTGGTCGGCCCGGTCCGCGAGGCGCTGACCAAGGTAGAGGGGCGGCTGCGCGAGATCGAGGTCGCGCGCGAGGGCGCGTACCAGGGCCTGCTCGCCCAGGTCGGGGGCCTGCAGCGCACGTCGGTCGCGTTGCAGAAGGAGACGCAGTCCCTCGTCACCGCCCTGCGCAAGCCCCAGGTCCGTGGCTCGTGGGGCGAGATGCACCTGCGCCGCGCCGTCGAGATGGCCGGCATGAGCGAGCACTGCGACTTCACCGAGCAGCTCTCGGTCACGTCGGCGGACGGCCGGGTCCGGCCCGACCTCGTCGTCCACCTGGCCGGCGGCAAGAACATCGTGGTCGACGCCAAGGTGCCGCTGGTGGCGTTCCTCGACGCGATCGAAGCGGCCGACGAGGACGTGCGGGCCGGGCACCTGCGCACCCACGCGCGGCACCTGCGGACCCACGTCGAGTCGTTGGCGGGGAAGTCGTACTGGGAGCGGTTCGAGCCGACGCCGGAGTTCGTCGTGCTGTTCGTGCCGCAGGACGCCGTGCTGGACGCGGCGCTGACGCACGACAAGGAGCTGTTCGAGTACGCGATCGCCAAGCGGGTGTTCCTCACCACGCCCACGTCGTTGATCGGACTGCTCCTGACCGTCGCCCACACCTGGAAGCAGGAGGCGTTGGCCGAGAACGCCCGCGAGGTGGTCGAGCTCGGCCGGGAGCTGTACAAGCGGCTGGCGACGATGGGCGGCAAGGTCGAGGGGCTCGGCAAGGCGCTGAACCGCGCCGTCGGCGCCTACAACGACACGGTGTCGTCCCTGGAGGCGCGGGTGCTGCCGCAGGCCCGGCGGTTCCGCGACCTGCAGGTCAGCGACACGCCGCTGCCCGACCTGACCGCCATCGGCGAGGACACCCGGCTGCTCACCGCGCCCGAGCTGGTCGAGTCGGCGGCCGCGTCCCGCCCCGTCGCGATGCTCGCGCCGGGTGAGGGGGACGAGCTCGACCGGGAGCTGCGGCGGGCTGCGGGGTTGGCCTGAGTCTGGAAGCAACTGTGAAGATCACCACGCGTGAGAGGGGGCCGAGTTCCTGCACAGAACGAGACCGGCGCCGCCCACCTCCGCGCCGGCCACGCGCCGGAACGCAGCGGCCACGGTCGTTGGCGGTGGGCGCCGGGGCGGTTAACGTCGTAGTACGACGACCGCGGAGCGACCGATGACCACGACCCACCCCAGCCCGGTGCACGAGCACCACCTGCCCGCCGGCGCCCACATCGGCGACCGCCGCGGCCTCACCGCGACCGGCGCGATCGCCATCGCGCTCGGCTCCGGCATCCTCGGCGGGCTGGTCGACGTCACGACGGGGGCCGGTCTGCGGGGCACGTTCGCGGTCTGCTTCGTCCTCGGCTGCGCCGTCGCCGCCTACAAGGTGCACCGCGAGGACCTGGTCGCCGCCGTGGTCATCCCGCCGCTCGCGTACGTCGCCATCGCCGTCGCCGCCAACGTCGGCGCGCACACGACGCTCGGCGGCTCGTTCGTGAAGCAGCAGGTGCTGGAGCTGATGACCGCCCTGGTCACCAAGGCGCCCGCGCTGCTCGTGGCGACGGGCGTGTCCGGGCTGATCGCACTGGCCAGGCGGGCGTCGTTCCGGGCCGCCCAGCGCCGCTGAAAGTTAGACCCGCTACGGCGCCGCGCGCAGGTCCCGCCGCAGCTCCTGCGGGAGCGCGAAGAGCAGGTGCTCCTCGGCTGCGTTGACCTCGGTCACGTCGCCGTAGCCGCGCAGCGCGAGCCAGTTCAGCACGTCGGCCACCAGGTCCTCCGGCACCGATGCGCCCGACGTGACCCCGACCGTCTCGACACCGGACAGCCAGTCCGCGTCGATCTGCGACGCGTCGTCCACGAGGTACGCCGCCGCCGCGCCGGCGTCGCGCGCGACCTCGACCAGCCGGACCGAGTTGGAGGAGTTCCGCGACCCGACGACGAGCACCAGCTCGGACGACGCGGCGATCTCCTTCACGGCGGTCTGGCGGTTCTGGGTCGCGTAGCAGATGTCGTCCGACGGCGGGCCCTGGAGCAACGGGAACCGCGTACGCAGCGCGTCGACCACGGAGTTGGTCTCGTCCACGGACAACGTCGTCTGCGACAGGTAGGCGACACGCGAGGGGTCGCGGACGGACACCGCGGAGACGTCGGCAACGCCGTCCACCAGCCGGATGTGAGCGGGCGCCTCCCCCGTCGTCCCGACGACCTCCTCGTGCCCCTCGTGGCCGATCAGCAGGATGTCGTAGTCGTCCTCCGCGAAGCGCCGCGCCTCGACGTGCACCTTGGTCACCAGCGGGCAGGTCGCGTCGATGACGCGCAACGAGCGCGCGGCCGCCTCGTCGTAGACCGTCGGCGCCACCCCATGGGCCGACAGCACGCAGGTCGCCCCGACCGGGACCTCGTCCGCCTCCTCCACGAACACCGCGCCCAACGACTCCAGCCGCCGGACCACGTGCGCGTTGTGCACGATCTGCTTGCGGACGTACACCGGGGCGCCGTAGACCTCCAGCGCCCGCTCGACGGTCTGCACCGCGCGGTCGACGCCGGCGCAGTAGCCACGCGGCTTCGCCAGGAGAACGCGCCGGGAGCCCATGCGGCCAGTCTACGTTCGGCCGGTTCGGCCGACCCGCCGGGGGGCAGGATCGAGCCAGCCACGAACACGACCTCGGAGGTACGTCACGATGCCCGCCGTCGACAAGAACGACCGCACGCTGCCGCTGCCGCTCCGCGCCGGCATCGGCCTGGTCGCGGCGGGCGTCGAACGCGCCAAGCGCCTCCCCGACGCCGCCCCGGGCGGCCTCGCCCGGCTCGCCGAGCTGCCCGTGCGGGGGCTGGCGTTCTTCGCCACGGCGCGCGAGGCCGCGGAACGCACCTACGAGGAGTTGGCGAACCGCGGCGAGACCGTCGTCGCCCGCTGGCGGCAGCAGCCCGAGCCGCGGCAGACCACCCGCGCGCCGGTGGCGCCCACGCACATCGACCTCACCGAGCACGTCGACGTCACCGACGACGTCAAGCCCGGGGCGACCCTGTCGCACGACGAGCTGCCGCTGGACGACTACGACCACCTCACCCTCGGCTCGCTGCGCGCCCGCCTCGCCAGGCTCGACCTGGTCGCGCTGGTGCAGCTGCGCGACTACGAGCGGGTCCATGCCGACCGCATCCAGGTCATGACCATGCTGGAGAACCGCATCGCGAAGGTGACCGCCAGCACGTAGCCTCGCGGGCATGCCTGGTCCGTCGAGCGCCGAGGAGCCGTGGCCGGTCCGTACGGTCTCCCGGCTGATCGGCGACTGGGTCGCCCGCCTCGGGACGGTCTGGGTCGAGGGCCAGGTGACCGGCCTGTCGAGGCGGCCGGGAGCGTCGGTCGCGTTCGTCACCCTGCGGGACCCGGCCGCCGACGTCTCGCTCACCATGACCGCGACGCCCGCGATCCTCGACGCCGCGGAGACCCCGCTCGCCGAGGGCCAGCAGGTCGTCGTCCACGCGAAGCCGTCGTGGTACCTCTCCCGCGGCACGCTCTCCCTCCAGGCGGTGGAGATCCGCGCGGTCGGCCTCGGGGCACTCCTCGCCCGGCTCGAACGGCTCCGCGCGCTGCTCGCCCAGGAGGGGCTGTTCGCCCCGGAGCGGAAGCGGCCGCTGCCGTTCCTCCCCCGGGTCGTCGGCCTGGTCTGCGGCCGCGAGTCCGACGCCGAGCACGACGTCGTGGAGAACGCCCGCCGTCGCTGGGCCGCCGTACGCTTCGAGATCCGCGAGGTGCCCGTGCAGGGGCCGTACGCCGTGACCTCGGTGATCGACGCCCTCGCGTCGCTGGACAGGCACCCCGAGGTCGACGTCATCGTCGTCGCCCGCGGCGGCGGTGACGTACAGGAGCTGCTGCCGTTCTCCGACGAGGCGCTGCTCCGCGCGGTCGCCGCGACCCGCACGCCGGTCGTGTCCGCGATCGGGCACGAGCAGCACACACCGTTGCTCGACCTGGTCGCCGACCGCCGCGCGTCGACGCCGACCGACGCGGGCAAGATCGTGGTCCCCGACGTCGCCGAGGAGCAGCAGCGCATCCTCGCCCTGCGCCGCGCCGCGTGGCGCTGCGTCGCGCAACGGATCGAGCGCGAGCAGGCGTTCCTCAACGCCGCCCGCTCGCGGCCCGTTCTGGCCGACCCGCACCGCGAGGTCGACCGCCGCGCCGCCGAGGTCGTCGGGCTCTCGGAACGCGCCCGCCGCGTCGTCGCCCACCGCCTCGACCAGGAGTCCCGCGACGTCACGACCGCGCTGGCCCGCGTGACCGCGCTCTCCCCCAAGGCGACGCTCGACCGCGGCTACGCCGTCGTGCAACGCCCCGATGGTGGCGTCGTGACGTCCGCCGCCGGCGTCGAGCCCGGGACCGACCTCGCCGTCCGCCTGGCCGACGGCGCGCTCGACGTGACGGTCAGCGCGGCGCGGACCTGAACAGCGGGAGGTTGCGTGGCTCGCTGAACCCGAAGTCGCGGTACAGCCCCTCCCCGAACGTCGTCGCGTGCAGGTCGACCGACGTCACGCCGTTCTCCTCGAACCACGCCATGAGCGCCCCGAACACCTCGCGCGCGTACCCCTGCCGCCGTGCCGCCGGGTCGGTCGCCATCGACTGGACGTACCCGTGCCGGCCGGTCGGGTTCTTCGGTCCGGGCAGCCGCTGCTCCACCATCCCCACCCCGCACGCCGCGAGGCCGCCGCTCTGGCCGTCCACGACGAACGCCGCCATGTCACCGCTCGGGAGACGGTCGCGGAGGACGCGTTCGCACGCCACGGCCCATGCCGGATCGGAGTGGTCGACGCCCATCGCGTCGAACATGACCCGCCGCAGCCTGACCAGCTCCGGGGCGTCGTCCGGGGTCGCGCGGCGAACGGGCATGGTGACATTCTCCCTGGCATGCCGGAAGAGCCGTCGTACGAGGCCGCGCGCGCCGAGCTGGAGGACGTCGTCCGCCGCCTGGAGGCCGGCGGCCTCGGACTGGAGGAGTCACTGGCGCTGTGGGAGCGCGGCGAGGCGCTCGCGACGACCTGCCAGCAGTGGCTCGACGGCGCCCGTGCCCGCCTCGACGCCGTCCGCGCCGAGCCCGACCCGACCTGAGGGTCAGCCGACGATCGCCGCCATCTCGTCCAAGATCGCCGTGCACTCCTCCGCCGAGTTGTAGAAGTGCGGCCCGACCCGGATGCCGACACCGGGCCGGTGGTCGACGGCGAAGCCGCGTTCGAGCAGCACGTCGTGCACCCGCTCGGAGTCGCCCGGGTCGATCGTCACGTGCCCGCCGCGCCGCGCCGGGTCGTGCGGCGAGCGGACCGTGAAGCCGCGTTCCAGGGCACCCTCCAGCAACGGCTGCGTCAACGACAGCGACCGCTCCCTGATCCGGTCGAGACCGACGTCGAGCACCGCCTGGTAGCCGGGGATCGCGGCGTACGCGGCGGGTAAGCCGGGCGTGCCGCCCATGAACCGGCCGGCGCCCTTCGCGTACTCCACGGCCGACCACTCGAAGCCGAACGGCCGCGCGTGCCCGAACCACCCGACCTGCGCCGGCCGCAGTGACTCGACCACGCCGGGCGCGGCGTAGAGCCAGCCGTTGCCCGGCCCGCCGCACAGGTACTTCACCGAGCCGCCGACGCAGAGGTCGACGCCGAGGTCGGTCACCGAGAACGGCAGCACGCCGGCCGCCTGGTACGAGTCCAGCAGCACCAGCGCGCCGACCTCGTGCGCCCGCGCGACGATCGGCGCGAGGTTCATGACGTACGCCGACTTGAACAGCACGTACGACACCGAGACGACCAGCGTGCGCGCGTCGATCGCGTCCACCACCCGCTGCGCGTCGACCCCGACGCCATCGTCCGATGGGACCACGACCAGGTCGGCGCCGAAGCGCGCGTGCTCGGTCCAGAGGTAGTGCGACCCCGGCCAGTCCATCGCCGTCGTGACGACCTTGTTGCGCGGCCCGGAGAGGTCGAGGCAGGAGGCGACGGCGCCGAGCAGTGCGGCGACGTTCTGGTGCATCACCGTCGTCCCGGGCGGCGCGCCGATGATGGCGCCGACGAGGTCGGCCACGCGCGTCATCAACGGCAGCCAGTCGTGCCACGCCTCGACGCCGTCGGTCGCCCACGCGTCGGCGTACGACGCGAGCGAGTCGCGCACGCCGCGGTGCATCGCGCCGAGGGAGTTGTTGATGAGGTACGTCTTGCGCCCGAGGATCGGGTAGTCGGCCCGCCGCGCGAGCAGGTCGTCGTGGACGCTCACGCGCGGACCGTCGCCATCCGGCCGATCAGCGTCAGCACGTCCTCGGCGAACGCCATCGCCTTCTCCTCCTCGTCGCACACCGCGACCTCGTGCCCGGCCTCCGCGACGACCGTCGTGAGGACGAGCACGAGCGCGTCGGACGACGGCCCGCCCGCCTCCTCGTACGAGCCGAGGAGGCGTTCGTTCAGCCGCGCCCACTGATGGAAGCGCTTGCGCCCCAGCAGTTCCGAGCCCGCCGGGCCGCCGCCCGCGAGGAACAGCCTGGCCAGCTCGCGCTCGTCCCAGCAGCCGCGCAGGTACGCCCGCGCGCCGACGATGAACAGCTCCATCGGCGACGCCTCGCCGCCGCTGCGGGCCTGCGCGACGGCCGCCGTCGCCCGCTGCTCCTGCCGGCTCTCGTAGTCCTCGAACAACGCGAGGTACAAGTCCGCCTTGCCGCCGAAGTGGTGGTACAGGCTGCCCACGCTGGCGCCGGCGCGGGAGACGACGTCGGCGATGTTCGCGTCGCTGAAGCCCGCGCTGGTGAACACGTCCTGCGCGGCGGCGAGGATCGCGTTGCGGGTGCCGGCCGCCCGGTCCGACTGCTTCACGGCATCACCCCTCGTCCTGCGTGGCGAGCCACTCCTCGTGGCTCTGCCTGCGGATGGCGAACACCTCGCCGATCGTGGCGTAGTCCGCGCCGGACAGGCGCGAGACCGGGTCGAGCAGGTCGATCGCGACGCGGTCGTCGCGCAGCACCGACGGCTTCACCGCGATCCAGACCACCCGGCCGAACACCACCGTCGACGCGCCGAACGGCTGCGTACCGGCGAGCTCGCACTCCAGCGACACCGGCGACTCCGCGACGCGGCACGGCGCGACCCGCGCCGACGGCTCGCGCGTCAGTCCGGCCATGTCGAACTCCGACACGTCCGGGGGGAACGGCACCGCCGTGGTGTTCACCTGCCGCACCAGCGAGCGCGGGGTGACGGAGACGACGAACTGGCCGGTCGCCTCGGCGTTGCGTAGCGAGTCCTTGTGGCCGACCGACGTGAACTGCACGACCGGCGGGACGACAGAGGAGACGGTGAAGTACGAGTGCGGCGCGAGGTTGTCGACGCCGGCCGCGGACCTGGTCGAGACCCATGCGATCGGTCGTGGCACGACGACGGCGTTGAGCAGGTGGTAGATCCCTCCAGGCACCGCGTCCGGATCCAGGCCGAGCCGGCCGGCGGCGTCGGTCTCGGCGGTGTCGAACATCGGGCGGCCTTCCTCGGGGTCCCGGTTGGGACGCCAGCCTACGGGGAAGGTGCCTCTGCGAGACGCCCCGGTCGTCGGGGCACCGACGACGGAGGCGGTAGGCATGCTCTGGACTGTCATCGCGGTACTGCTGCTGCTCTGGCTGCTCGGCCTGATCGGCAGCGTCGGGGGCAGCCTGATCCACATCCTGCTGGTCGTCGCGCTGGTCATGCTGATCCTCAACATCGCCGGCAACGGACGCCGCCGCGGCTTGTAACGGTGCGCCGATAGAGTCTCGAAGCATGCCGACCGAAGCTCCCGACCGTAACCTCGCGCTCGAGCTCGTCCGCGTCACGGAGGCCGCCGCGATGGCCGCGGGCCGCTGGGTCGGCCGGGGCGACAAGAACGGCGCGGACGGTGCCGCCGTGGACGCGATGCGAGCGATGATCGGCACGGTCTCGATGAAGGGCGTCGTCGTCATCGGCGAGGGCGAGAAGGACGAAGCCCCGATGCTCTACAACGGCGAAGAGGTCGGCGACGGCGACGGGCCCGACTGCGACGTCGCCGTCGACCCGATCGACGGCACCACGCTGACCGCCAAGGGCATGGACAACGCCATCGCCGTCCTGGCCGTGTCCGAGCGCGGCACGATGTTCGACCCCGGCGCCTGCGTCTACATGGAGAAGCTCGCGACCGGGCCGGAGGCCGCCGACGTCGTCGACATCGCGTCGCCGATCGACGCCAACATCCGCGCCGTTGCCAAGGCCAAGGGCGGCAGCCCCGAGGACGTCACGGTCTGCATCCTCGACCGCCCCCGGCACGAGGACATCATCAGGCAGGTCCGCGAGGCGGGCGCGCGGATCAAGCTGATCTCCGACGGCGACGTCGCGGGCGCGATCATGGCGGCGAAGGACGGCACCGGCGTCGACCTGCTGCTCGGGATCGGCGGCACGCCCGAGGGCATCATCTCGGCCTGCGCGATCAAGTGCCTCGGCGGCACCATCCAGGGCCGGCTCTGGCCGCGCAACGACGCGGAGCGGGCGGCGGCCGTCGAGCAGGGCCACGACGTCGACCGCGTCCTCACCTGCGACGACCTGGTCAGCGGCAATAACGTGTTCTTCGTCGCGACCGGCGTCACCGACGGCGAGCTGCTGCAGGGTGTCCGGTACCGCGGGGGCGGCGCGACGACGCACTCCCTGGTCATGCGCTCGCGCAGCGGCACCATCCGTTACGTCGAGTCCCAGCACAAGCTCAAGAAGCTGATGACCTACAGCGGCATCGACTTCGAGCACCACCACTGACGGTTGGCGGCTTGGCGATCTTCGCTAGAGTGTCCGCGGCACCAAACCCCTACAAACCCCGGGATGTCTCGATGCTGCGTATGAACGCACTCCTCGTCGCGAGCGCGGCGGCCGTCCTCCTGGGGGCCGTCCCCGCCCATGCCGACTCGGTCGGCGCGAGCGCCTCGTCCACCTACACCCAGGTCGGCACCGGATGGCTCGTCGTCACGACCTGCACGGCAACGGGCAGCGCCGGCGCTGTCATCACCTCGGTCGACTGCACGGTCAACGGAGTGACGGCCACGGGCCACGCGCCGGGTAGCACAGCCGTCGTCGTACGTCCGGACGCCATCAGCGGGAGCCTGTTCACGGTCTGCGTCCAGGGTCGGGCCACCTTCTACCCGAGTCTGACCACCGTCTCCTCGCCGCTCCACTGCTCGTCCACGAGCCTGTGATGAGCAGGTCACTCGGCTCGCTCGCCGCGATCGCCGCGGTGACCGCGTCGCTCGCCGTCGCCGCGCCGGCCCAGGCAGCGCCGTTCGTCACGGTCAGGGTCGAGAGCGTGTCCCGTACACCGGTCGGGATCGGCGCCATCGTCACGGCGGTCTGCTCGGCGCGCGCGTCCACCAGCGCGCTGTTCACGCGGTCCACCTGCACGGTGGCGGGAGCGGCGCAGACGGTTACGGCGCCGGGCATCGCGTCGGTCTCGGCGTCGACGAGCGCGACCAGCCTGGCGTCGGTCGTCGTCTGTGCCGACGGCGCGGCGTCGGACCTGTCCGGGACGTTCGTTGCGCCGCCGGCCTGCGTCACGGGGTAGCACCCGCAAGTACCCTTCTCGCATGCCCGAGTTCGACTACACCGACCCGCTGCCGCTCGGCCCGGCGGACACCCCGTACCGGCTGCTCACGACCGACGGCGTCTCGACCGTCGAGGCGGCCGGGCGCGAGTTCCTCGTGGTCGAGCCGGAGGCGCTGCGCCTCCTCACGGCGACCGCGATGCGCGACATCGCGCACCTGCTCCGGCCCGGCCACCTGCGGCAGCTCCGTACCATCCTCGACGACCCCGAGGCGTCGCCCAACGACCGCTTCGTCGCCCTGGACCTGCTCAAGAACGCGAACATCGCCGCGGGCGGCGTCCTGCCGATGTGCCAGGACACCGGCACCGCGATCGTCATGGCCAAGCGCGGCCAGCAGGTCCTCACCCGCGGCCGCGACGAGGAGCAGATCAGCCGCGGCGTCTACGACGCGTACACGACGCTGAACCTGCGCTACTCGCAACTCGCGCCGCTCACCATGTGGGACGAGCGGAACACCGGCTCGAACCTCCCCGCGCAGGTCGAGATCTACGCGACCGATGGTGACGCGTACTCGTTCCTCTTCATGGCCAAGGGCGGCGGCTCGGCGAACAAGTCCTACCTCTACCAGGAGACCAAGGCGGTCCTCAACCCGGTCGCGATGCTGCGGTTCCTGGACGAGAAGATCCGTTCGCTCGGCACCGCCGCGTGCCCGCCGTACCACCTCGCGATCGTCGTCGGCGGCACCAGCGCGGAGTACGCGCTCAAGACGGCGAAGTACGCGTCCGCCCGCTACCTCGACACGCTGCCGACCGCCGGATCGCCTGCGGGACACGCGTTCCGCGACGTCGAGCTGGAGGCAGAGGTCCTGAACCTGACCCGCGCCAACGGGATCGGGGCGCAGTTCGGAGGCAAGTACTTCTGCCACGACGTACGCGTGATCCGGCTGCCGCGGCACGGCGCGTCCTGCCCCGTCGCCATCGCCGTGTCGTGCAGCGCCGACCGGCAGGCGGTCGGCAAGATCACCAGGGAAGGTGTGTTCCTCGAAGAGCTGGAACGTGACCCGGCGCACTACCTACCCGAGACGACCGACGAGCACCTGGACGACGACGTCGTCCAGCTCGACCTGACGCGCCCGATGAGCGAGATCCGCGCGACGCTGGCCACCCTTCCGGTCCGCACTCGGTTGTCGCTGACCGGCCCGATGGTGGTCGCCCGCGACATCGCGCACGCCAAGATCAAGGAGCGGCTCGACGCGGGTGAGCCGATGCCCGGCTACCTGCGCGACATGTGCGTCTACTACGCGGGACCCGCCAAGACGCCGGACGGGTACGCGTCAGGCTCGTTCGGGCCGACGACCGCCGGCCGGATGGACTCGTACGTCGAGCAGTTCCAGGCCGCGGGCGGGTCGTTCGTGATGCTGGCCAAGGGCAACCGCTCGCAAGCCGTGACCGAAGCGTGCAAACGGCACGGCGGCTTCTACCTCGGCTCGATCGGCGGCCCGGCCGCGCGGCTCGCGCAGGACTGCATCACCAAGGTCGACGTCATCGAGTACGCCGAGCTCGGCATGGAGGCCGTCTGGCGGATCGAGGTCCGCGACTTCCCGGCGTTCGTGGTGGTCGACGACAAGGGGAACGACTTCTTCGCCGAGCCGGCGACTCCCGTCGCGCTGACGGTCGGCGCGCGTCCTTAGGTTCCGCCCCGCGGGCGCTCGCCCGGGATCAGGATGGGTGCCCTCAAGACCCGTCCCTGGAGGACCGATGGAGAAGCGCCGTCTCTCGACGAACCAGATGGTCACCCTCGTCGTCGCCGTGTGCGCCGCGATCGTGCTCGCCCCCGTCACCGTCATGGCCGCGACCGGGAGCCTGGTGAACATCACCGACCCCGTGCACTCGTCGTACCAGGCACGCGTCGGCTCCACCCGCGGCCTCTGGACCACGATGGTCGACCCCAACACGGGGGTCGCCGCGAAGGTCGAGGCGGGCGCCGTGCGCGTCGCCGACACCGCGGACCGCAACGCCGTCGTCTACCAGACGCCCGCGGGCGGCCTGGACTGCGGCGCCGACATCAACGGCTTCCCGCTCGGGACCCGGGACCTGTCGCGGTACAACCGCCTCCGCATCATGGTCCAGAGCGGGTCGAGCCAGACCATCCTCCGGATGATCGCGCGAGCCGGGTCCGACACCATCCAGGCGCCCTGGTTCAACGACTACCAGGTGCCCGCCGACACGAGCGGCACCCTCATCGTCGACGCGCTGCCTACCCTCGTGGATGTGAGGGTCTTCTTCTGCACCGACGCGAAGATCTTCATCTACGGCATCCGCTAGCCGCCGCGCACGCGTTCGCCGCGCGCGGAGGCTGCCGCCAGCGTGGCGAGCCGGCGCTGCCTGGTCGGCTCCTGCTTCGCGCTGGTGACCCAGTACGCGATGTTCCTGCGGTAGCCGTCCGGCTGCGCCGCCCAGAACTCCCACGCGCCCTTCGTCCTTCGCAACGCCGCCTCGTACTCGGGCGGGAGGCGGCCGTCGCGGCGCTCGTAGGAGTAGCCGGTGTCGTTCGCCGCACCGCGCGCCTCGAATACGGCCAGCCCCGCCGGCGTCATCCGGCCCTCGGCCGCGAGGGCCGGAACGCGGCGCACGTTCACCGCGCTCCACCGGCTGCCGCGCCGCCGCGGCGTGAACCTGATGGTGTACGCGTCCTCGCCGAGCGAGCGGCGGACGCCGTCGATCCAGCCGACGCAGAGCGCCTCGTCCACCGACTCGGCCCAGGTGACCGACGGCAGCCCGGTCGCCTTCTTGCGGTAGCCGACGAACAGCTCCGTCGCGGTCGCCGCGTTCGCCGCGAACCACTCGCGCAGCGCCGCCGGCGTCTCGAAGAACATGGCCTCGCCCACAGGGGGCATCATCGCGTGCATGGAGCACCGGATCGAGCACGACTCGATGGGCGAGGTCCGCGTCCCGAAGGACGCGAAGTGGCGGGCGCAGACACAGCGCGCGGTCGAGAACTTCCCGGTCTCGGGGCGGCCCGTCGACCCGGCGCTGGTCGCGGCGCTCGGTGCCATCAAGGGCGCGGCCGCGCGGGTCAACGCCGACCTCGGCGTGATCGGCAACGACGTCGCCGTCGCGATCGCACAGGCGGCCGGCGAGGTCGCTGACGGCGCGCACGACGGCGAGTTCCCGATCGACGTGTTCCAGACCGGCTCCGGCACGAGCAGCAACATGAATGCGAACGAGGTGATCGCCACCCTCGCCGAGGAACGCCTCGGCCGCCCGGTGCACCCCAACGACGAGGTCAACGCGAGCCAGTCGAGCAACGACGTGTTCCCCTCGGCCATCCACATCGCCGCGACCCGCGCGATCGTGACCGACCTGATCCCGGCGCTCGACCAGCTCGCGTCCGCGCTGGAGCGCAAGGCGGAGGAGTTCCGCGACGTGGTCAAGAGCGGCCGGACCCACCTCATGGACGCGACGCCGGTGACGCTGGGCCAGGAGTTCGGCGGCTACGCCGCCGCCATCCGCATCGGCATCGAACGCCTCCTCGACGCGCTCCCCCGCGTCGCCGAGTTGCCGCTCGGCGGCACGGCCGTCGGCACCGGCATCAACACCCCGCCCGGCTTCGCGCGCCGCGTCATCGCGCTGCTCGCCGACGAGCTCCACCTGCCGCTCTCCGAGGCGCGCAACCACTTCGAGGCGCAGGCGTCCCGCGACGCGCTGGTCGAGGCGTCCGGCGTGCTGCGGGTGGTCGCGGTGTCCTTGAACAAGATCTGCAACGACCTCCGCTGGATGGCGAGCGGCCCGCGCGCCGGGCTGGGCGAGATCCGGCTGCCCGACCTCCAGCCCGGCTCCTCGATCATGCCCGGCAAGGTCAACCCGGTGATCCCCGAGGCCGCGCACCAGGTCGTGGCGCAGGTGATCGGCAACGACGCGGCGGTGGCGTTCGGCGGGGCGGCCGGCAACTTCGAGCTGAACGTCAACCTGCC
The DNA here is from genome assembly GCA_030840645.1 of Frankiaceae bacterium. Lineage (GTDB taxonomy): Bacteria > Actinomycetota > Actinomycetes > BP-191 > BP-191 > BP-191. The sequence continues at coordinate 11,888 of JAVEEC010000139.1, read as the reverse complement.
CGTCATCGCGCGCAACGTCCTCGAGTCGATCCGGCTGCTCGCCAACATCAGCCGCCTGCTCGCCGACAAGACCGTCGACGGCATCGAGGCCGACGTCGAACGCTGCCGCTTCCTCGCCGAGGCGTCGCCGTCGATCGTCACGCCGTTGAACCGCTACCTCGGCTACGAGGAGGCGGCGAAGGTCGCGAAGCAGGCGCTCGCGCAGAACACCACGATCCGCCAGGCCGTGATCGACCGGGGCCACGTCGCCGACGGCACCCTCACCGAGGAGCAGCTCGACGCCGCCCTCGACGTACTCGGCATGACGAAGCCGCCCGAAGGCTAGGAGTCGTACGTCCGCATCGCCCGGACGCTGAGCCCGAGCAGCACGACGGTCGCGATGCCGATGGTGAGGATGCAGGCGAGCAGCCGCTGGCCGTCCCACCCGTCGAGGATCAACGAGCGCAGCCCCTCGATGACGTAGGTCACCGGGTTGAACCGTGACGCCACCCGCAGCCAGCCCTGCATGTTCCCGCGCGGCACGGTGGTCGGCGCGAGGAAGAGCAGCGGGAAGAAGATCAGCGAGGACATGTTCACGGCCTGGGTGTTGCGCGTGCGCAGCGCGACGAGGATCGCGGCGCTGCCGTACGCCACGCCGAACAGCGCGCAGAGCACGACCAGCAGGACCGCGCCGAGCACACCGGAGCGGACGTGCACGCCGATCGCGAGGCCGATGCCGAGGACGACCGACGACGTCACGAGGTTGCGCAGGAAGTCCGAGCAGAGCCGCCCGAGCAGGATCGTCGTCCGGGGAATCGGCGCCACGAGGAACTTGTCGAAGTAGCCGTTCTCGATCTCGGCGACCATCGCGAGCGCGCTGCCGATCCCTATGGCCGAGAACACCAGCGACAGCGGCAGCTGGAACGCGCCGTAGTTCTGCCCCTGGAGGAACGGCTCGCCGTGGAACTGCTTGCCGAGCTGCCCGATGTTGACGACGAGGAAGAAGATCGGGATGAACAGCAGCGGGACCGTCGCCTCGGGCGTCCGCAGCGCCTCGCGGATCGCGCGCTTGGTCAGCAGCCAGAGCACCCTCATGCGGACTTCTCCTCGCCGGTCTCGTCGTCGCCTTCGAGCCGGCGGCCCGTCGCCTTGAGGAACACGTCGTCGAGCGTCGGCCGCGCGACCGAGATCGCGTTCGCGGTGACGTCCGCCCGGTCGAGCAGCCGCACCAGCTCCGGGATCGACTCGGCGCCGTTGTCGACGTAGAGGGCGAGGGCGTTGCGCTCCTCGACCACCTGCTGGACGCCCTTCAGCCTCTCGACGGCCGCGCGCGCGGTGCCGAGCACCGCCTCGGCGACGGTGATGGTCACGACGTCGTGGCCCATCGCCGACTTCAGCTCCTCTGGCGTGCCCTCGGCGACGATGACGCCGCGGTCGATGATCGCGAGCCGGTCGCAGAGCTGGTCGGCCTCTTCGAGGTACTGCGTCGTGAGGAACACCGTCGTACCCGACTCGTTGATCCGGCGGACCTCGTCCCAGACGGTGACGCGCGAGGCCGGGTCGAGGCCGGTCGTCGGCTCGTCGAGGAACAGCACCGTCGGCGAGTGCACCAGCGCGCTCGCGAGGTCGAGGCGGCGCTTCATGCCGCCGGAGTACGTCTTGGTCCGCCGGTCGGCGGCGTCGGCGAGGCCGACCAGGTCGAGCAGCTCCTTGGCGCGGGCGACCGCACGGGTGCCGGACATGCCGTAGAGGCCGCACTGCAGCTCGAGGATCTCGCGGCCGGTCTGGATCGGGTCGAGCCCGATCTCCTGCAGCGCCACGCCGATCTTGCGGCGTACCGCGGCGGGGTCGCGGACCACGTCGATGCCGGCCACCCGGGCCGTCCCGGCGGTGATCGGCAGCAGCGTGCAGAGCATCCGGACGGTGGTCGTCTTGCCGGCGCCGTTGGGTCCGAGGAAGCCGAAAACCTCCCCCTCGCGGACCGCCAGGTCGACGCCGTTGACCGCGTCGACGCCGCCCTTGAACGACTTCCGCAGGCCGCTGACCTCGATGGCGTTCGCCACCGGCTCGGCCGGCGCCGCTCGCTTGGCGGGCGCCGCCTTTCGCGCGGGTGCCGCCTTCCTTACCGCCTTCTTCGCCGTCGCCGGCTTCTCCGTGGCCACGACTCCTGACCCTACCCGCTCAGAGGGTGACGTCCTCCAGCAGCTCCGTGACCAGCGCGGCGATGGGCGAACGTTCGCTGCGGGTGAGGGTCACGTGCGCGAACAGCGGGTGGCCCTTCAACGCCTCGATGACCGCCGCGACGCCGTCGTGGCGTCCGACGCGGAGGTTGTCGCGCTGCGCGACGTCGTGGGTGAGGACGACGCGGGAGTTCGCGCCGATGCGAGACAGGACGGTCAGGAGCACGCCGCGTTCGAGCGACTGCGCCTCGTCCACGATGACGAACGCGTCGTGCAACGACCGCCCGCGGATGTGCGTCAACGGCAGCACCTCGAGCAGCTCGCGGTGCACGATCTCGTCGATGACCTCCTCGGCGACGAGCGCGCCGAGGGTGTCGTAGACGGCCTGCGCCCAGGGCGCCATCTTCTCGCCCTCGCTGCCGGGCAGGTAGCCGAGCTCCTGCCCGCCGACGGCGTACAGCGGCCGGAACACCACGACCTTCTTGTGCGCGCGGCGTTCGAGGACGGCCTCCAGCCCGGCGCACAGCGCGAGCGCGCTCTTGCCGGTGCCCGCCCGGCCGCCGAGCGACACGATGCCGATGTCGGGGTCGAGCAGCAGGTCGAGCGCGATGCGCTGCTCGGCGCTGCGGCCGTGCAGGCCGAACGCGTCCCTGTCGCCGCGGATCAGCCGGACCGACTTGTCCGGCTGCACCCGCGCGAGCGCGTGCGACCGGTCGCCGATGAGGACCAGCCCGGTGTGGCACGGCAGGCCCGCCGCCTCCTCGACCTCGACCGACTCGTGGGCGAACAGCGCGTCGATCGTCTCCGACGGCACGTCCAGCTCGGTCATGCCGGTCCACCCGGCGTCGACGGCCAGCTCGGCGCGGTACTCGTCGGCGGGGATGCCGACGCTCGCGGCCTTGACGCGCAACGGCAGGTCCTTCGAGACCAGCGTGACGTCGCGCCCCTCGGCGGCGAGGTTGAGGGCGACCGCGAGGATGCGGTGGTCGTTGCCGTCGGCGCGGAACCCCGCGGGCAGCACGGCCGGGTCGCTGTGGTTCAGCTCGACCTGGACGGTGCCGCCGTCGTCGTTGACGGGCAGCGGCTCGTCGAGGCGGCCGTGGCGGATGCGCAGGTCGTCGAGCAGCCGCAGCGCCGCGCGGGCGAAGTACCCCAGCTCGGGGTGCGCGCGCTTGTCCTCCAGCTCGCCGATGACGACGAGCGGCAGCACGACCTCGTGCTCGGCGAAGCGCAGGATCGCCGACGGGTCGGAGAGCAGGACGCTGGTGTCGATCACGTAGGTGCGCAGCGCGGGCTTGCTCATGGGGCGCATCCCCCCGGGGGCGCGCGGTCGCGTCGCCCTCTGTCGAGAAGAGGTTCCGGGACCGGGCCCGCGAGGGCCGGGTGCCGGCCCCTCGCCGCTAGGCAACGTACGGGCCTCCCGAGGACGGTCCGGCGGTTGCCGGATCGCCACGTCCGACGGTACGGCCGGGCGGGGCGCGGACCGCGCAACGACACGCCCGGGGGCGTGGCGCGGATACCCGGACGTAACGGCGCGGGTGGCAGGGAGGCGGGCCGCCGCGCGCGAACTCTCGGGCATGAGCCGTAACCCGCTCCCCCTCGTCGCGTTCGTGCTCGCCGCCGCGCTGGCCCTGCCGGGCAACGCCGCCCCCGTCTGCACCGGCAGCGTGCCGGCGGCCGCGTGCGGCAACCGCGTCATCGCGGACCCGCTCGCCTCGGCGTCGTTCATCCAGTACGGCTCCGAGGCGTTCCAGGCGTTGAACGCCATCGAGAAGATCGCGCCCGAGGTCGTCGAGGTCGGCACGCTGGCCGAGTGGACGCACAACAAGCGCTACGTGTCCGCCGGCGGCCGCCAGCTCCCCGTCGTCCGGCTCACCGACGAGAAGGTCAAGGGGCCGAAGAAGAAGGTCGTCGTCTCGCTCTCCATCCACGCGAACGAGCCCGCGGGCCGCGAGGGCGGCTTCCGCTACATCGAGAACGTCGCCCGCTGGTGGCGCACCGACCGCAAGCACCCGCTCTACTCGGGCGACGTGAAGTACCCGCTCGACTACGTCCTCGCCCACACCGAGGTGTACCTCGGTGTCGTCAACGCCGACGGCTGGGCCGCGGGCGACCTCGGCAGCGGCGTCTACAGCCGTACCAACAAGAACGGCACCGACCTCAACCGCGAGTTCCCGACCGTCGGCTGGACCAACCGGCCCGCGACGCCGCTCTCCGACCCGGAGTCGCAGGGGTGGGTGGCGTTCGTCCGCTCGCTCGGCCCGATCACGACCGCGAGCGACATCCACGGCGAGCTGACGTCGTCGAACAACGCGTACGCCGACCTGATGTGGCCGGCCGCGCAGTGGACGCCGAAGATGCAGGCGCAGGAGCTGCAGCTCGGCAAGCACATGATCCGTACCGTCGAGCGGAAGTTCACCGAGCAGAACGTCGCGCTCGGTCTCGCGACCGCCGCGGCCGGCGTCCAGGCGCCGTCGAACGCCGCCACGGGGTACGACGTCGTCGGCTACGACGACGGCGGCTTCATGGGCGACTGGCTCGCGCAGGAGCGCGGCGCCGTCGAGATCGACGCGGAGAACTTCCTGTCGCACAGCGTCCCGATGAACGCGTGGTTCGGACCGCTGGAGCAGGCGCACGTCGCCGGCGTCCAGGGCATCATCGAGTCGTTGATGGTCGAGGCGCTGATCACGGCGAACGTCCGGCCGTCGCTCAAGCTGGGGCGGGTGGCGTACGCGTTCGACCCGCGCCGGGTGCGTTCGTCCGACGGCCTCGGCTTCGACCCCGAGCCGGGCGACAAGCAGCGGAAGTACGACGTCTCGCGGATGCGGTACTTCGACGACCTGCGCGCGGCGGCGGGCACGCCCGTCGTACCGCTGAGCACGTACGACATCGCGCGCGGCGCGGCCGGGAAGTACGACACGCTGGTCCTCGCCGACTCGGCGCTGCCGCCGGACGCGAAGCGCAGGAGCGTGTCGCAGACGGCGTACGTCGCCGCGCTGCGGAAGTTCGTCCAGGGCGGCGGCCAGCTACTGCTCACCGACGCGGCGGTGCCGTACGTGCGGTACTTCGGCGTGAGCGGCGATGCCGCGCTGCGTACCGCCAAGACGAACGCCGGCCACATCGACTTCGGCACCCTCGACTCGCCGTGGGAGAAGGGACTGTCGGCCACGGCGAGCCAGACGTACTACGAGGTGCCGCTCGGCTTCGCGCCGGAGAACGCCGCGCCGCACTACGGCGTCACGACGGCCGAGTGGTCACGGCTGCACGGGACCACCGTCGGCACGGTGAGCGACGCGACCGGCGCGTTCACCGCGCTCGGCTCGATGCCGTACGGGCGCGGCTCCGTCGCCGTCTTCGGCGCGCTGCTCCCCACGCCGACCGAGGAGTACGACCACGTCGAGGGGCTGAAGGACTACGGCGTCACGATCACCGGCGGCCAGGTCCTCAACGCCATCCTCGGCTACAAGCGCCACTGACGCGTCGCGCCCGGCCCGGCCACCTCGTTCTGTGCAGGAACTCCGCCCCCCTCACGCGTGGTGATCTTCACAGAACAAGCAGGGCGCTACCGGGGCGTCAGCAGGACGACGGGGATGTCGCGGTCGGTGCGCTTCTGGTACCCGGCGTAGCCGCGGTACGAGGCCACGATGCGCGGCCAGTACGCGGCCTTCTCCTCCGCCGTCGCGGTCCGCGCGGTCATCGGCTCGCGGCGGCCGTCGCGCTCGATCGTCACGGACGGGTCGGCGGTGAGGTTGAGGTACCACGCGGGGTGGCGCGAGTCGCCGCCGTACGACGCCACGAGGACGACGGTGTCGCCGTCCACGACCGGCGCGGTCAGCATGGTCCGGCGCGGCTCGCCGCTCTTGCGGCCGACGGTCTCCAGGATCACGACCGGCATCCCGCCGAGCCGCCCGCCGACGCGGCCGCGGGACGCCCGGACGAGCGAACGGTGCAGCGCGTTCACGCCCCGGAACACCGTGTCCTTGGCGTTCACGACCCCACCGCCGCCTGGACCGCCCGCGGCGTGAGCGGCTCGTCCAGCAGCCGCCGGAACTGCTCGCCGGTCTCGCCCGCGTCGAGCCAGCGGCCGAGCAGGGCGTACCCCTCGACGTACGTCGACGTGTACGCGCGCCACAGCGGGTCGGTGAGGAACGACAGCGACTTGCGCGCGCGCTCCTCCGCGACGAGCGCCCAGCGCGACAGGTACGCGACGACGTCGTCCTCCGGCTCGTCGCGGTCGTGCAGCAGGATCGCGGCGTCCTGGAGGACGCGGTGCAACGGCGCCACCGCGCGGCCCACCGACTCGGCCAGCGCGCCGTCGAACGCGATGCCGAGGTCGGCGTAGATCTCCTGCGCCCACGCACCCCACGACGGGCCGACGCCGACGCGGACGCCGAGGTCGGCGAGCCCCTCCGCCATCAGGCACTCGGGGGTGTTGACCAGGAAGATCGTGTGCTCGTCCTGCGCCGCGCCCTCGACCAGGAGGCGCTCCTTGCGGCAGTGCTCGGTGTGGTGGCCCGGGTACGACTCGTGGGCGACGAGCTTCGGCAGGTCGGACTTGCGGACCGGCAGGTCGGCGTTGATCGCGACCCGCGACCGGTAGCCGCCGAGGTAGTAGTTGAAGCCGCTCCACGGCTTGTCGGTGACGACCTCGTACGCGACGACCTCGTTCTCCGCCAGCGGGTACGTCGCCCGCACCCGGTCGCGCAGGTCGCTGCTGAACGCGTCCACCGCGGCCTGCAGCCTCTCCGGCGGGACGACCTCTCGCTCGCGCCAGGCGACGTACCGCGCGGCCAGCGGGCCGTCGCCGGGCAGCAGGTCGGCCAACGCCTCGTGCGCGGCGGCGTACACCGCTTCGTCGCCCGGCGCGATCCGCACCTGGAAGTACGACTCGACCTCGTCCACGAACCCGACGTTCTCCCCGGCCAGCTTGCGGCCGCTCACGTCGAGGGCGTGCAGCTGGCCGTCGAGGAAGCCGGCGCGGTCCTCCGGCAGGCCGCTCGACGGCAGCTCGGCGCGCAGCTCGCGGGCCCGGCGCGCGAGGTCCGCGGGCAGGGGCGCCGGCTCGTTCGCGACCCGCGCCTTCATCGCCGGGTCCCCGGTGAACGCGTCGACGAAGCCGTCGACCAGCCGGTCGTAGCGCAGGCCGAGCAGCAGGTACTCGCGAACCAGGTCGTTCATCAGACTCCGAATCGTCGCTGGCGCTGGGCGTAAGCCCGCAGCGCCCGCAGGAAGTCGACCCGGCGGAACGCGGGCCAGTACGCGTCGCAGAAGTAGAACTCCGAGTGCGCGCTCTGCCAGAGCAGGAACCCGGACAGCCGGATCTCCCCCGACGTGCGGATGACCAGGTCGGGGTCGGGCTGGCCGCGCGTGTAGAGGTGCTCGGCGATGTGCTCGACGTCGAGCGTCGCGGCGACGTCCTCGATGCTCGCGCCGCGCGCGGCGTGCTCGGTGAGCAGCGACCGTACGGCGTCCGCGATCTCGCGGCGGCCGCCGTAGCCGACAGCGACGTTGACGATCAGCCCGGGCTTCGCGGCGGTCGACTCGTCCGCCTCCTTCAGGACCCGCGCGGTCTCGTCCGGCAGCAGGTCGAGCGAGCCCATCGGGTTGACCCGCCAGTCGTGGACCGGCGCCGCCAAGTCGCGGACGGTGCGTTCGATGATCTCGAGCAACGGCGTCAGCTCGGCCGGCGGGCGGGCCAGGTTGTCGCTCGACAGCAGCCAGAGCGTGACGACCTCGACGCCCGCGTCCTCGCACCACGTCAGCAGGTCGCCGATCAGGTCCGCGCCGCGCGTGTGGCCGTGCTCCGGGTCCGCGCCGACGGAACGCGCCCAGCGCCGGTTGCCGTCGATGATGACGCCGACGTGGCGGGGCACGGGGGCCCCGTGCAGCTGGTGGATGAGGCGGCGTTCGTACACGCCGTAGAGCAGGTCGCGCGCGCCCACGAAACTCCCTTCCCTCCGGGCGTCAGGGTACGGCAGTGTGGCCGCTCGTGGACGTCCGCCGCTTCACCCCGTCCGACCTGCCGGCCGCGGCCGCGCTGCTGGCCGCGCGGCCCAACGCGCACCCGCTCGCGGCGCCGTTCTCCGCCGCTGACGAGATCACCGCGCTGCTCGACGCCGGGGCGGCCGGCTGGGTCGCCGACGGCGGCTACGCGATCGGCGCGATCGACGCCGACGGCGCCTGGCTCCAGTACGCGGGCCACGCCGCGCGCGACGCCGCGACGTACCGCCACCTGTACCGCGCCATCGCCAGGGACTGGGTCGAGGCCGGTGCCCGGCGGCACTGCGTCGTCATGCCCGACGGCGACCCGGTCGCCGGTCCCGCCTTCGCCGACCTGGCGTTCGGCCGCGAGCACGTCTTCGCGCTCGCGCCCGTCGCCGACCAGCCGGACGACCCGTCGCCGGACGTCGAGGTCCGGGTCGCGACGCCGGAGGACTACGACGCCCTGCTGCCGATGTTCGCGAACGTCGCCCGCCACCTCACCGAGGCGCCGGTCTTCGCGCCGCGCCCCGCGTCGTACTACGAACGGCTGCCCGACGAGTTCCGCGAGGACCTGGCCCTAGCGCGCACGACCTACCTCGTCGCGCGGGTCGACGGCCGCGCCGTCGGGTTCTCCGTCTGGGAGCCGATGCCGCAACGCATCCTGGTGCCGGAGGGCGCGTACGCGCTGTCGCACATGTCGGTCGTTCCGGAGATGCGGGGTCGCGGCGTGGGGCACGCGATGACGCTGGCCGGACTCGCGCAGGCGCGCGAGCGCGGCGTCACGGTCCTGTGGTGCGACTGGCGGCTGACGAACATGTCCGCCGAGCCGCACTGGCGGCGGTACGGCTGGACGCCGTACCTCGTCCGCATGACCCGCCGCATCGAGCCCGACCCGGACTAGGCGTGTGTCCTGAGTCAGAAATTCGCTCGCGTCCTGCCGGGCCAGCCGGCGCCTGGCTACGTTCTCGGCCTTGCCGGCCACCACCTGGACCTCAGCAGACTCGCGGCGAGCTTCCGACTCAGGACACTAGAGCCGTACGGCGGGCAGTCCAGGACGACCCCGGCCGGCGACCTTGACGTCCTCCAGCGGTGGACGAGACGTTGCACTGAGCGGGTCTGGCGCGCCGTCAGACGCCTTACGGCACCTGGACGACGGACACCTCGCCCGATCCCGTCGTGTACAGCAGGCGTGTGCCGTCGGGCGACCAGCCGCCACCACTCGCGTAGTCGGTCAGCGCGAGCTCCGCGACGGCGCCGCCCGGCACGCGCACCACGAACGCGCGACGGGTCGTCTCGTCGCTCTCACCTGACGACTCGACCACGGCGAGCAGCCGGTTCGAGACCGGCGACCACGCGACCTCGACCAGGTCGCCGGGCGGGAGGTCCACCGTGCGCGACGGGGTGCCCGACGGCAGCGGAACGAGCCGGAGCGATGTCGTGTTCGCAGCGTCGTCGGACGCCGTGAAGCCCCACACCGCCGCCGTCCCCCCGTCCGGCGCAACCTCCGCGGCCCGGCCCGCGGCGACGGGCGTCCTGGTCGCGCCGTCCTTGTCCAAGAACTCGACGCGCGCGTTCTCACCCGTCCTCGTCAGCAGGAGAAACCCCTTGCCGGGAACGACGTTCGCGCTCTCCAAGCCCACGTCGCGGGCGAGCACCCGCGTCCGCATCGTCGGTACGTCCACGACGAGCGCCTCACGGACGAACTCGCCAGGGCCCCCTGTGCCGGTGTACGTCGTCCGGTACACGAGCAGCTCGGACGCCGACAGCCAGCCGAGCGTGCCGCGCCCGTACGGGGTGCCATAGCTCTTCTCCCGGCTCGAGGCCAGCACCCGCGTCCGGAGGGCACCTGTCATGGACACGATCGCGACCGAGCCGATGAACTCCTCGTCGCCGTAGCCCAGCACGGCGACCTGGCGTCCGTCGGGTGAGACCCGGGCGGCGACCGGTTCGTACAGCCGCGGGTCACCCGAGAGCAGCCGGCCGGTGTCGGCCTTGCCAACGCTGTGCAGCCGCAACGCGAACCTCGGCTGCGGTGACGGGCACCATGCCTCGGGACTCGGTCCGGAACCCGCGCTCTCCGCGGTGACGACCGAACGCCCGTCCGGTGACCACGCAAGCCCGTGTCCAGCGGCGAGCACGACGGCCGACGCCGAGGCGACCGCCGCCCGGGGGGTGTCGCTGCTCCCGCATGCGGTCAACGCCAGGACGAGGGGGACCGACACCCAGGATCGCGACATACCCCGATCATGCTCGGTGCGACCGGCGCTACGCCTCCAGCCGGTCCAGCAGCGTCTGGTACTCCGCCCACAGCTCCTTGGGCAGGTGGTCGCCGAACCGCTCGAAGTGCTCCGGGATCAACGCCGCCTCCTTGCGCCACGTCTCCGGGTCGACCGAGAGCAGCTCGTCCAGGTCCGCGGCCGAGATGTCGAGGCCGCTCGTGTCGAGGGCGTCGCGGGTGGGAACGACGCCGATCGGCGTGTCGACGCCGGGCGCGCCGCCGTCCAGCCGTTCGACGATCCATTTGAGGACGCGGCTGTTCTCGCCGTAGCCGGGCCAGAGCCAGCGGCCTGACGCGTCCTTGCGGAACCAGTTGACGTAGTAGATGCGCGGCAGCTTCTCCGCGTCGGTGGCGCGGCCGACGGAGAGCCAGTGCGCGAAGTAGTCGCCCATGTTGTAGCCGCAGAACGGCAGCATCGCGAACGGGTCACGCCGCAGCTGGCCGATCGCGCCCGCGGCGGCGGCAGTGGTCTCGGAGGAGACGGTCGAGCCGAGGAACACGCCGTGCTGCCAGTCGCGCGACTCCGTGACCAACGGCACCGACGTCGCCCGGCGGCCGCCGAAGAGGATCGCCGAGATCGGCACGCCCTTCGGGTCCTGCCACTCCGGCGCGATGGTCGGGCACTGCGCGGCGGGGGCCGTGAAGCGGGCGTTCGGGTGCGCGGCCGGCTCCGGCGACGAGGGCGTCCAGTCGCGGCCCTTCCAGTCGGTCAGGTGTGCGGGCTTCTCGGGCGTGAGGCCCTCCCACCACACGTCGCCGTCGTCGGTGCGGGCGACGTTGGTGAAGATGCTGTTGCCCCAGAGGGTACGGATGGCGTTCGGGTTGGTGTCCTCGCCGGTGCCCGGCGCGACGCCGAAGAACCCGGCCTCGGGGTTGATGGCGTAGAGGCGGCCGTCGTCGCCGAAGCGCATCCAGCAGATGTCGTCGCCGACGGTCTCGACGGTCCACCCGGGAACGGTCGGCACGAGCATCGCGAGGTTGGTCTTGCCGCAGGCGCTGGGGAACGCGCCGGCGATGTAGCGCGGCTCGCCGGCGGGCGGGGTGAGCTTGAGGATCAGCATGTGCTCGGCCAGCCAGCCCTCGTCGCGCGCCATGACCGACGCGATCCGCAGCGCGAAGCACTTCTTGCCGAGCAGCGCGTTGCCGCCGTAGCCGGAGCCGTACGACCAGATCTCCCGGGTCTCCGGGAAGTGCGAGATGTACTTGGTGTCGTTGCACGGCCACGGCACGTCCGCCTGGCCCGGCTCCAGCGGCGCACCCACGGTGTGCACGGCGGGCACGAAGAAGCCGTCCTCGCCGAGCTGCTCCAGGGCCGCCGCGCCCATCCGCGTCATGATCCGCATGGAGACGACGACGTACGGCGAGTCGGTGATCTCGACGCCGAGCTGGCTGATCTTCGAGCCGAGCGGGCCCATGCAGAACGGGACCACCCACAGCGTGCGGCCACGCATGCAGCCCCGGTAGAGGTC
>JAVEEC010000097.1 GCA_030840645.1 Frankiaceae bacterium | reverse complement strand
ATGTCGTCGGCGCAGGCGAAGTGGCTGTTCCTCGGCTTCTTCGTGGCGTTCGCGGTCAAGGTGCCGGTGTTCCCGTTCCACACCTGGCTGCCGGACGCGCACACCGAGGCGCCGACCGGCGGCTCGGTGATCCTGGCCGCCGTGATGCTGAAGATCGGGACGTTCGGCTTCCTCCGCTACGCGATCCCGCTCTTCCCGTCGGCGGCGCGGTACTTCGCGACGACGATGATGGTGCTCGGCGTCATCGGCATCCTGTACGGCTCGCTGGTCGCGATGGCGCAGAAAGACGTCAAGCGACTGGTCGCGTACACCTCCGTCGCGCACCTCGGCTTCGTCGTCCTCGGCATCTTCGCGTTCACCAGGCAGGGCGGCGCGGGCGGCGTTCTGTACATGGTCAACCACGGCCTCTCGACCGGCGCGCTGTTCCTGATCATCGGATTCCTCTACGAGCGCAGGCACACGCGGCTGATCGCCGACTACGGCGGCGTGCAGTCGGTGGCGCCGTTGCTCGCGGGGGCGTTCCTGGTCGCGGGCCTGTCGTCGCTGGCGCTACCCGGCCTGAACGGCTTCGTCTCCGAGTTCCTCGTGCTGATCGGGACGTTCGCGCGGCACCGGGTGCTCGGGACGCTGGCGACGTTCGGCATCGTGCTGGCCGCGTTGTACATCCTCGTCGCGTACCAGCGGACGATGACCGGACCTGTGTCCGACGAGAACCGGTCGCTGCCCGACCTCGACCTGCGCGAGAAGCTCGTCATCGGTCCGGTCCTCGCGCTGATCGTGCTGCTCGGCGTCTACCCGAAGCCGGTCCTCGACATCGTCCGGCCGCCGGTCGACCGGCTGCTGACCCGCGTGCACCAGCACGAGCCCGCGCCGACCATCGCCGACAACACCGGTGCCGACACGACGATCGGGGCCGCGCCGTGAGCCTGCTCGCCCTGGCGTTCCAGGACCCGGACCGGATCAAGCCGCCGGTCGTCGAGTGGTACCAGCTCGCCCCGATCATCTCGGTCTTCGCGGCGGCAACGGTCGGCGTGCTGGTGGAGGCGTTCGTCCCCGCCGCGCGGCGGTGGAGCGCCCAGGTCGGCGTCGCGATGGTCGGGCTGCTCGCGTCGCTGCTCTTCGTCGTGAAGCTGTGGGGCGACCACGCGCCCAAGGTCGTCGCCGACGGCGTCGTCAGCATCGACGGCCCCGGGCTGTTCATGCAGGGAACGCTTGCGGCGCTGGCGATCGCGTCGTTGCTGCTGCTGTCCGAACGCAGCGCGCGCAGCGACCCCGACGCCGCGGTGGCGCGCGAGCTGCCGACGGAGTCGTTCCCCCTGGCGCTGTTCGCGGTCGGCGGCATGATGCTGTTCGTCTCCGCGACCAACCTGCTGCTGCTCTTCGTCGCCCTCGAGATCCTCTCGCTGCCGCTCTACCTGCTCACGGGCCTCGCCCGGCGGCGGCGCATCCTCTCCCAGGAGGGCGCGCTCAAGTACTTCCTGCTCGGCGCGTTCTCCTCGGCGTTCTTCCTCTACGGCCTCGCGCTGCTCTACGGCTACGCGGGCACGACGTCGTTCGCCGGCATCCGCGACGCGACGACGGTCGTCGGCAACAACGACGTCCTGCTGTACGCGGGCCTCGCGCTGCTCGGTGTCGGGCTGCTGTTCAAGGTCGGCGCGGTGCCGTTCCACTCGTGGACGCCGGACGTGTACCAGGGCGCGCCGACGCCGATCACGGCGTTGATGGCGGCGGGCACCAAGGTCGCGGCGTTCGGCGGCCTGGTCCGCGTCCTCTACGTCATCGGCGGCGAGGTCGTCTGGGACTGGCGGCCGGCGATCTGGGTCGTGGCGATCCTGACGATGGTCGTCGGCGCGGTCGTCGCGGTGACGCAGCAGGACGTGAAGCGGATGCTCGCGTACTCCTCGATCGCGCACGCGGGGTTCATCCTCACCGGCGTTGCCGCGGCCAACAACGTCGGCCTGCGCGGCGTGCTGTTCTACCTGCTGGCGTACGGCTTCACGGTGTTCGGCGCGTTCGGCATCGTGACGCTGGTGCGCGACGCCGACGGCGAGGCGACGCACCTGTCCAAGTGGCAGGGGCTGGGCCGCCGCTCGCCGCTGGTCGCCTCGGTGTTCGCGTTCTTCCTGTTCGCGCTCGCGGGGATCCCGCTGACGAGCGGGTTCACGGCGAAGTTCGGCGTGTTCGAGGCGGCCGTCGAGGGGCGCGCGACGCCGCTGGTCATCGTGGGCGTGCTGTCCTCTGCGGTCGCGGCGTTCTTCTACGCGCGGGTCGTCGTGCTGATGTTCTTCCAGGAGCCGGCCGAGGACGGGCCGACGGTCGTGCTGCCGAGCGGCCCCGTCGCCGCTGCGCTCGGGCTGGCCGTGACGGTTACGGTGTTGCTCGGCGTCGTTCCCGGCGAGATGGTCCGGATCGCGGACGTCGCCGCCCGCGGCTTCATCCGCTAGTCACCCAGGGAGCGGCTCGTGACCGTCGACGCGACGCGCAGCGTCGTCTTCGACGACCCCGTCCTCGAGGCCGCGATCCGCGGCGGGCTCGACGCGGTCGAGTCGATGCTGCGCGAGTCGGTCAAGAGCAACTACCCGTTCGTCACCGAGACGTCGCGGCACCTGGTCGACGCGGGGGGCAAGCGGTTCCGCCCGCTGCTCGTGCTGCTGGCGTCGCAGTTCGGCGACGCGTCGTCGCCCGGCGTCGTTCCTGCCGCCGTCGCCATCGAGCTGACCCACCTGTCGACGCTGTACCACGACGACGTCATGGACGAGGCGACCCTGCGGCGGGGGACGCGTTCGGCGAACTCCCGCTGGGACAACACCGTCGCCATCCTCACCGGCGACTTCCTGTTCGCGCGCGCGTCGGAGATCACCGCCGACCTCGGCACCGAGGCGACGCGGATCCTCGCCCAGACCATCGCCGTCCTCTGCGAGGGGCAGATCAGGGAGACGCTCGGCCCGCTCGACGGCGCCGACCCGGTCGACCACTACCTGTCCGTCCTGGGGGAGAAGACCGGCTCGCTGATCGCGACGTCCGGCCGCCTCGGCGCGCTGCTCTCCGGCGCCGGTCCGGCCGCGGTCGACGTGATGACGCGGTACGGCGCCACGATCGGCATGGCGTTCCAGCTCTCCGACGACCTGATCGACGTCGCGTCGGAGACCGGCCAGTCCGGCAAGACGCCGGGCACCGACCTGCGCGAGGGCATCCGTACCCTGCCGGTCCTGTACGCGCTGCGATCCGAGTCGCCCGGGAGCGGGCTGCGTTCGCTGCTGCTGGGGGACCTGTACGACGACGGGCGGCACGCGGCGGCGCTGGCGGCGTTGCGTGGCCACCCGGCGATGGCCGAGGCACGGGCGACGCTGGTGGCGTACGCGACGGAGGCCAAGACCATCGCGTCCGACCTGCCGGACACCCCGGCCCGGGCGGCGTTGCTGGCGTTGGCCGACTTCGTGGTCGACCGCTCGGGCTAGTCCCCCGCCGCCCCTGCCAGCGTTGCGTGCGGGATTTGCCGGGCTAGAGCCCGCAAAACCCGCACACAACGGGGTGGGACGGTCGGGCGCGGGGCGCGGCGCGGCCGATTCGGATGCGTCGCGCGCCACGGATAGGATGCGGGGACCGCCGACGGGCGGCCCGGCCCGCCGTGCGGGCCGCGACTGAGGGAGGACGAGCGGACCCCGATGCGTGCCTACTTCGGGTCCTACACCACCGTCGGCGCGGTCATCCTCGCGGGCCTCGGCTTCGTCGTGGTGGCCTTCTCGGCGGCCCGGCTGATCCGCCCCCAGCGCCCCAACCGCGAGAAGTACCTGACGTACGAGTGCGGCATCGACCCGGTCGGCAGCGGGTGGTCGCAGACCCAGATCAGGTACTACGTGTTCGCGTTCCTGTTCGTGATCTTCGACGTCGAGTCGGTGTTCCTGTTCCCGTTCGCGTCCGTGCTCAACTCGTTCACCCGCGCGGGTCACGGCGGGCCGGTGTTCGTCGAGATGGTGGTGTTCGTCGCCGTCCTGCTCGTCGGCCTGCTCTACGCCTGGAAGAAGAAGGTCCTCGAATGGGTCTGAGCGACGCGGTCGAGGTCCCCCAGCCGATCAAGTTCGTCCTCAACTGGGGGCGGAAGTACTCGCTCTGGGTCTTCAACTTCGGCCTGGCCTGCTGCGCGATCGAGTTCATCGCGACGTCGATGGCCGAGCACGACTTCATCCGCCTCGGCGTGATCCCGTTCGCGCACGGCCCGCGCCAGGCCGACCTGATGGTCGTCAGCGGAACGCTGACCGACAAGATGGCGCCCGCGGTCAAGCGGCTCTACGAGCAGATGCCCGAGCCGAAGTACGTGATCTCGTTCGGCTCCTGCGCCAACTGCGGTGGCCCGTACTGGGACTCCTACGCGGTCACCAAGGGCGTCGACCAGATCCTCCCCGTCGACGTCTACGTCCCCGGCTGCCCGCCCCGGCCCGAGGCGCTGCTGCAGGGCATCATCAAGCTGCAGACCAAGATCCAGAACGAGTCCCTCAAGGAGCGGTACGCCCGCGTGCCGCTGACCGTCGAGGAACGCCCCGCCGTCGCGGCAGGCACCTCGTGACGCCGGAGGAGATCGCCCAGCGGTTCGTCGCGCGGTTCGGCGACGCCGTGACCACTGAGATCGCGTACGGCTCGGCCACCGTCACCGTGCCGCGCGAGCACTACGCCGCCGCCGCCGAGTACGCCAAGACGACCCGCGGCCTCGACCTCACGTTCTTCGACTTCATGGCCGGGGTCGACGAGGGCGAGGACGGCTTCGGCGTCGTCATGCACCTCTACTCGCCGATCCACCGCCACCACGTGCTGCTGCGTACCGTCGCCCCCCGCGACACCCCCGTCGTCCCCACGTCGAGCAACGTCTTCCGCGGCGCGAACTGGCACGAGCGCGAGGCCTGGGAGATGTTCGGCATCGTCTTCGACGGCCACCCGAACCTCGTCAAGCTGCTGCTCTCCGACGAGTTCGAGGGGCACCCGTTGCGCAAGGAGTTCCAGCTCGCCAGCCGCAACGTCAAGCCGTGGCCGGGCGCCAAGGAGCCCGGCGAGGGCGGCCACGCGTGAACGCTCTCCACTACGCCGCCGCCGGCGGCGTCCTGCACTCGTTCGGCTTCCTCCTCGCGGTGAAGCTGATCGGCGTCCTGCTGGTCTTCCTCACCGTCCCGCTCGCGGTCGGCATGCTCGAGCACAAGGGCATGGCGCACATGCAGGCGCGGCTCGGGCCGATGTACGCGGGCGGGTTCCACGGCTGGGCGCAGCTCGTCGCCGACGGCATCAAGTTCGTGCAGAAGGAGGACGTCGTCCCGGACAACGCCGACCCCTGGGTGTTCAAGCTCGCGCCCGCGGTGTCGCTGCTCCCGGCGATGTTCGTCCTCGTCGTGATCCCGGTCGGCCCGCACGTCGTCGGCGAGCCGCTCGACATCGGGCTGTTCTACGCGCTCGCCATCTCGTCGGTGTCGGTCATCGGCATGCTTATGGCGGCCTGGTCCAGCGCCAACAAGTTCTCGCTGCTCGGCGGCATCCGCGGCGCGGCCCAGCTGATCGCGTACGAGCTGCCGCTGATCCTCTCCGCCGTCTCCGTCGTGATCCTCGCCGGAACGCTCTCGCTCACCGGCATCGCGCACGCCTGGCGCTGGTGGTGGCTGCCCGCGCTGGCGCCAGCGGTGTTCATCTTCTTCACGTCGAGCCTCGCCGAGCTGAACCGCCCGCCGTTCGACATGCCGGTCGCCGACTCCGAGATCATCTTCGGCCACATGACCGAGTACACCGGGCTGCGGTTCGCGCTGTTCCTGCTCACCGAGTACGCCGGCATCGTCGTCGCGGCCGGGCTGATGACGGTGATGTTCTTCGGCGGCTGGCGCGGGCCAGGCCCGACCGCGCTGGGTCCGATGTGGACGCTGGCGAAGGTGTTCGCGATCGCGTTCGTCGTCGTCTGGCTGCGGGCGACGTACCCGCGGCTGCGCGAGGACCAGCTGCAGAAGTTCTGCTGGAAGGCGCTGATCCCGCTCGCCTTGGTCCAGGTGCTCGCGGTCGCGGCGCTCAAGGTCTACGTCATGCACGGGAACCTCTGATGGCCGGCGGCGTCGGCCTGGTCAAGGGCCTCGCGGTGACGTTGAAGACGATGACGAGGCGCTCCGTCACCCGGCAGTACCCCGACGTGAAGCCCGCGCTCCCGCCGCGCTCGCGCGGCGTCATCGCGCTGATGGAGGAGAACTGCACGGTCTGCATGCTCTGCAGCCGTGAGTGCCCCGACTGGTGCATCTACATCGACTCGCACAAGGAGACGGTGCCGCCGAAGGAGCCGGGCGCCCGCGCGCGGACCCGGAACATGCTCGACCGGTTCGCCATCGACTTCGCCCTCTGCATGTACTGCGGCATCTGCATCGAGGTGTGCCCGTTCGACGCGCTGTTCTGGTCGCCGGAGTTCGAGTACTCCGAGTACGACATCCGCGAGCTGACGCACGAGAAGGAACGCCTGCGCGAGTGGATGTACACCGTCCCCGCGCCGCCGATGCTCGACCCGGACGGCGCCCCGCCGGCCGAGCTGGTCGCGGCCGAGAAGGCCGAGCCGAAGGTGTACGAAGCACCGTCCCTGGGGGGCGCGCCGGTCGCGGCGCCCGCGGTCGCGGCGGCTCCTGCGGCGGCTCCGGCCGCGCCCCCTGTCGAGGCGGCCCCGGCGGCACCCGCGGCGGCGAAGCCCGCGCGCGAGCACGCGGAGATCGACAAGGACGACGTGGGGATAGACCAGGCGGTGTTCGACGCGGCCGTCGCCGGGGGCATGTCCGAGCGCCAGGCGCGCGCCAAGGCCAAGTCCGCCTGGATGAAGGCCTGGAAGAAGCAAAATGCGGTTGCCGCCGCTGACGCGGCGCCTCCCGCACAGGAAGCCCCGGCCGCCGCGCCGTCGGCCGAGGTAGCGCCCGAGGCCGCCGAGGCCGCACCGGCTGCGCCGCCCGCCGCCGAGCCCGTCGACGTCGGGGAACCGCAGATCGACCAAGAGACGTACGACGCCGCGATCGCCGCGGGCGAGAGCGACCGGGTCGCGCGCGCCAAGGCGAAGTCGGCGTGGGTCAAGAAGGCGCGGAAGGCGGCGCAGGGCCAGTGAGTCTCCTCGCGGCGGCCGCGCCGTCGTTCAAGAGCGTCTCCGCCCAGGAGGTCATCTTCATCCTGCTCGGCGTGATGGCGCTCGGTGCCGCGATCCTCGTCGTCACGACGCGCAACGTCGTCCACGCGGCGCTCTGGCTGGTCGTCACACTCGCGGGCGTCGCGGGCTGCTACCTGATGCTGACGGCGGAGTTCCTCGCCTGGGTGCAGGTGCTGATCTACGTCGGCGCGGTGATCGTCCTGCTGCTGTTCGGGATCATGCTGACCAAGGCGCCGATCGGGGGCGACGCCGACCTGAACAGCGAGAACCGCGTCGCCGCCACCCTCGTCGGCCTCGCGAGCGCGGGGACGTTGACGACGCTGGTGATCGACGCGTTCCGCCACGAGTTCATCGACCTCGGTCGCGGGACCGGCGCGGACGGCGTGGGGGAGGCGATCTTCCGGTCGTACGTGCTGCCGTTCGAGGTCGTCTCGGTGCTGCTGCTCGCCGCGCTGATCGGCTCGATCGTCCTGTCCCGCCGCGACGAGGGAGAGCGTTAGATGCATCTGGTCTACCCCGTCGCTCTGGGGTCGCTGCTGTTCAGCGTCGGCATCTACGGCGTGCTAGCCCGCCGCAACGCCGTCCTGATCCTGATGTCGATCGAGATCATGCTCAACGCCGTCAACATCAACCTCGTCGCGTTCAACGCCTGGCTGCGCGACCCGCTGATGGGCGGGCAGATCTTCGCGCTGTTCGTCATCACGGTCGCCGCCGCCGAGGTCGGCGTCGGGCTGGCGATCGTGCTGCTCATCTTCCGCAACCGCGAGACGGTCGACCTCGACCACCTGCGCGAGCTGAGCGACGTCCAACCCGTCCGTACGCCCCGAGCAGCCGCTGCCCCCGAGGAGGCGTCCGTCCGCTAGGACGGCACGCCGACCAAGACAGAGAGAGGACACGGAGACCGCCGTGGCGGACTACGCCTGGATCATCCCGACGCTGCCCGCGGTGGCGTTCTTCGTGATCCTGCTGCTGGGCAAGCGTCTCCCGCGCGGCGGTGACTTCGTCGGCATCGCCGCGATCTCCGGCTCGCTCGTCATCGCGATCGGCGTGCTCGTCCAGGCGTTCCAGCACGCGGGCGGCGGCGAGCACCCGTTCGTCGTCGAGAAGGCGCTCAAGCTGGTCGACTTCGGCGGCGGCGAGCTGACGCTCGGCATGAAGGTCGACGGCCTCGCGGCCGCGATGTTCATCGTCGTCTGCGTCGTCTCGCTGCTCGTGCAGGTGTACTCGACGTCGTACATGCACGGGGACAAGCGGTACACGTTCTTCTTCGCGATCCTGTCGATGTTCACGACGGGCATGCTGCTCGTCACCATCGCCGACAACCTCCTGCTGATGCTCGTCGGCTGGGAGATCATGGGCGTCTGCTCCTACTTCCTGATCGGGCACTACTGGGAGGAGCAGCCGAACTCCAACGCCGCCATCAAGGCGTTCCTCACGACCCGCATCGGTGACGTCGGCTTCATGCTCGGCATCGCGACGCTGTTCATCGGCGCGCACTCGTTCAAGCTGACCGAGATCATCGAGGCGGCCGAGCAGGGCCACATGAGCCACGGGTACGTCGTGGCGGGGACGCTGCTGCTGTTCTGCGGCGCCATCGGCAAGAGCGCGCAGTTCCCGCTGCACGTCTGGCTGCCCGACGCGATGGCCGGCCCGACGCCCGTCTCCGCGCTGATCCACGCCGCGACGATGGTCGCGTCCGGCATCTACATGGTCTGCCGCCTCTACCCGGTGTTCGAGCTGTCCGGCCCGGCGCTGAACATGATCGGCATCCTCGCCGCCATCACGATGCTGATGGCCGCGCTGATCGCGCTGGTGCAGGACGACATCAAGAAGGTGCTGGCGTACAGCACGGTCAGCCAGCTCGCGTACATGACCGCAGGACTCTCGGTCGGCGGGTACACGGCCGGCTTCTTCCACCTGTTCACGCACGCGGCGTTCAAGGCGCTGCTGTTCCTCGGTGCGGGCTCGGTGATCCACGCCGTCGGCACCAACAACATGAGCGAGATGGGCGGCCTGCGGAAGTTCATGCCGCGCACCCATGCGACGTTCCTCATCGGGTCGCTGACGCTGGCCGGGCTGTTCCCGCTGGCGGCGTTCTGGAGCAAGGACGAGGTGATCGTCGACGCGTGCCGCGCGGCCGGCGTGTGCCACTCGTCCGAGCACCTCGCGACCAGCCCGATGGTCGGCAAGCTGGTGTTCGCGGTGACGCTGGTGACCGCGCTGCTGACCGCGTTCTACACGATCCGCATGTACTGCCTGACGTTCCGCGGCACCTACCGCGGCAAGACCCACCCGCACGAGTCCCCGGCGGCGATGACGGTCCCGCTGATGGTGCTCGCGGTGCCAGCCGCGCTGCTCGGCCTCCTCGGGTCGCCGCTGCTCAAGAACGGCGCGTACTTCGGCAAGGTGATCGCGTTCGCGGGCCAGGAGGTGCACCCGCCGCACATCCACCTGGCGCTCGGGCTCACGTCGTTCGCGCTGTTCGCCGTCGGCGCGGGCGTCGGGTACGCGGTCTACGGCAAGGGGCTGCCGCGCCGCGACCCCACGCTGAACATGGGGTTCGCGACGACGCTGTTCGCCAACAAGTTCTACCTCGACGACCTGTACATGAACGCGTTCGTCCGCCCGATCCGCGACCGGGTCGCGACCGCCGCGAACTGGTGGAACCAGAACGTGTTCGACGCCCCGCCGAACCTCCTCGGCAGGGCTGCGATCTCCGCGGGCCGTGGCGCGTACAGCGTCGACCAGCACGTCGTCGACGGCGCGGTCAACGGCTCGGGGCGCACCGCCGACTACCTCGGCCGCGGCCTGCGGCTGCTCCAGAACGGCAACGTGCAGGCGTACGCCACGGCGATGTTCATCGGCATCGTCGCGCTCGCCGTCGTCTTCTCGGCTCGATGAAGGGGTTACCTGATGAGTCTCCGGCCTGCTGCGCGGCGCCCACAGCGGCGCCTCGCCGCGTTGTCGGCGCGGCCGATAGCGCTGCTATCGGCCACCCCACCGCCAAACGACCACCCCACGACGGCGCTACGCGCCGCCGCGGGGACCCCGGAAGAATCGCCGCTGTGACCGCCGCTCGCGACGGCCAAGACCCATCAGGCAACCCCTGGGAAAGGGACTCATGAACGACGTCTGGCAGGACTGGGCGCTGACGCTGACGGTGCTGGTGCCGTTGGTCGGCGCGGTCGTCATCGCCGTGACGCCGGCGGCGCGAGAGGCGGCGGCCAAGGGGCTCGCCGTCGTGTTCTCCCTCGCGACGTTCATCGTGACGATCGGCATCCTCGCGACGTACGACTACTCGGACGGCGTGAAGCAGTTCCCCGAAGCGATGCAGTTCGACGTCAACCACCAGTGGATCAGCGCGGTCAACGCGCGCTTCCACCTCGGCATCGACGGCATCGCGCTCCCGCTCGTGGTGCTCACCGGCCTGCTGACGTTCCTCTGCGCGATCTACTCGCTCAAGGTGATCCCCGCGCCCGGCAAGCCGAAGGCGCTGCTGTCCCTGATGATGCTGCTCGAGGTCGGCATGATGGGCGCGTTCATCTCGCTCGACCTGATCCTGTTCTTCATCTTCTTCGAGATCGTGCTCGTCCCGATGTTCTTCATGATCGCGATCTGGGGCGGGCCG
>JAVEEC010000068.1 GCA_030840645.1 Frankiaceae bacterium | reverse complement strand
TAGACCATCGGGTTGATAGGCCGGAAGTGGAAGCGTGGTAACACGTGCAGCTGACCGGTACTAATAGGCCGAGGGCTTGGCCTCAAACATGCTACGCGTCCACTGTGCGGTTCCCGAGTTGCGGTCGGCTGTTGCCGGTCCGGACAACTCCATAGCGTTTCGGCGGCCATAGCGAAGGGGAAACGCCCGGTCCCATTCCGAACCCGGAAGCTAAGCCCTTCAGCGCCGATGGTACTGCGCGGGTGACTGCGTGGGAGAGTAGGACGCCGCCGGACATACTTCCTCGACGAGGGCCACCACGGTGGCCCTCGTCGTGTTTTCCGCCCTGAGGAGCCTCGATGCCGCACCGTTCGCCCGACAAGCCGCCGCGGTCCCGCGCGGCCGGCCAGACCCGCGGCGCGGCGCCCGGGGGCGCCCGTTCGGCGAAGTCCGCGGCCCGGGCGAAGCCCGCTCCGGAGGGCAAGCGAGCCGGCGCGAAGCCCGACCGGACCGCAGGTGCTCCCAAGCCGGCCCGCGCCGGCACCGACCGCAAGCCCGGCGCTCCGAAGCCCGCCCGCCAGCCCCGTTCGACCGACCGCGCGGCCGCCTCGTCCCGCTCGTCGGGCGCGCCGTCCCGTTCCTCGGCCGCGCCGTCCCGCTCGTCCGGTACTCCCTCCCGGTCCTCCGGCGCCCCGGCCCGTTCGTCCGGCACTCCGGCCCGGTCCGGCACTCCGGCCCGTTCGTCGGGCGGGCCGGCCCGTTCGTCGGGCGCGCCGTCCCGTTCGTCCGGCACTCCGGCCCGGTCCTCCGGCGGCAACCGCAGCGCGCGCCCGTCGGCCGCACGCGGGGCCGCGCGGCCGCCGTACGACGGCGCCCCGCCGCGCCGTAGCACCGCCGCCGCGAACCGTACCGACCGGCCGGACGCCGCCCCCGCCAGGGACCGCGCCGCCGCGCCCGCCCGCAGCCCGCGGCCCGCACCGCAGCGCGGCACCGGCGCCGTTCCGGACCGCTCCGGCACCCGCCGCAGCGCGCCGCCGCCCACCCGCGCGCCCCGGCCCACCTCCCGGCCCACCGGCCGGCCCGCCACCCGGACCGAACGCCCCGCCCGCGTCGAGGGCCCGCCGCTGCCGCCCGAGGCGGACCCGCGCCTGCTGCCGAGCGAGGTACGCCGCGAGCTGCGCGCCCTCCAGGACGTCACCGCCGACCGGGTCGCCGGCCATCTGGTAGCCGCGGGCATGCTGGTCGACGAGGACCCGGCGGCGGCGTACGAGCACGCCAAGGCCGCGAAGCGGCTCGCCGCGCGAGTCGGCGCCGTGCGCGAGGCGGTCGGGGTCACGGCGTACCGCGCCGGCGACTTCGCCGCCGCCCTCACCGAGCTGAAGGCCGCACGCCGCATCACCGGCCAGCCCGACCACCTGCCGCTGCTCGCCGACTGCGAGCGTGCGCTGGGACGTCCGGACCGCGCCCTCGCGGTTGTGGCGGACCCCGACCATTCCCGGCTCGACCGGGCGGCTCGGGTGGAGCTGGCGATCGTCGCCGCGGGGGCGCGGCGCGACCTCGGGCAGCCGGACGCGGCGGTGCTCGCGTTGCAGGGCAGCGAGCTCGACAGCGACGCGGTCGAGGAGTGGACGGTCCGGCTGTGGTACGCCTACGCGGACGCGCTGCTCGCCGCCGGTCGGCGCGACGACGCCGTGACCTGGTTCACGGCCGCCGCGACCGTCGACGAGGACGGCGAGACCGACGCGGACGAACGGCTCGCCGCGCTCACCCGGCGAGGGGCGGGGTAGCGCCCGCGGCGTCGCCGAAGTCGTACGTCCGCCCTTCGAGGCGGTCCAGCCAGCGGTTGATGCCGACGATGTTCGCGGCGAAGGAGTTCAGCCGCTCGAACTTCTCGTCCAGCTCCGGGTCGGTGCGGATGGCGGCGTACCGGTCAGCGGTGCGTTCGCGGACCAGGCCGACGGCGTGGTCGAGGTCCAGCTCGTTCCCGCGGGCCTCGCCGACCAGCTCGACCCAGAGCCGCAGCTCCTCCTCGGACCGGTCGAGGATGTCCTCGACGTGGTCGACCGGTCCGTAGTGGCTGAACAGCAGGCGCCGCGGCCGCCGCTCCCGGAACGCCCGCAACGACGCCAGCGCCGTGTCCAGGTCGAAGTCCGGCGGCGGCGTCGCCGGCCGGAGCAGGTCGACCTCGGGGACGTAGATGCCCGCGGCGTCGCCGACGTACAGGTCGCCGGTGGAGTCGTCGAAGAGCGCCACGTGGTGCTTCGCGTGCCCGGGGGAGTAGCGGACGTCGAGCCCGCGGCCCCCGCCGAGGTCGATCCTGGCCTCGTCGCCGACGGCGCGGACACGTTCGGCGGCGGTGGGCAGCAGCGGGCCGAAGACCTCGTCCATCAACGGCCCGTACACCCGCTGCGCGCTCGCCATGAGCTTCGACGGGTCGACCAGGTGGCGCGCACCGAGCTCGTGCACGACGACCTCGGCGTTCGGGTACGCCGCCGCGATGTCACCGACCCCGCCCGCGTGGTCGAGGTGGATGTGCGTGACGACGACCGTGGCGAGGTCGGCCGGGCCGAGGTCGTGCTCGGCGAGCGCCTGCCGCACGATCGGCGCCGACTTCGCCGTCCCGGTCTCGACCAGGCACGGCCGGTCCGCGAGGACGAGGTAGCCGGCGGTGATGCCGGAGTACCCGGACATGAGCGTGTCGATCGCGTGGACGCCGCCGCCCAGGTCCGTTGTCCACATGTGAATTGCTCCGTCCACAGATCCGCCGGGCGCCGTTGCGCGCCCTCCTGCCCGGCCATCCTAGGAGTCGTGGCCGAACGCGCCGCAGAGCGAACGGAGGTTGGCCGGTGGAGACGGTGGAGGCGGGGGACGCGGTGGAGACGGATGCTCCCGTCGCGCGCAACGAGGTCTGCCTGACCGGGCGGCTCGGCGCCGCGCCGGACAAGCGCGCGCTGCCGAGCGGGGACGTGCTGGTCTCGTTCCGGGTGGTGGTCGGCCGGCCGCCGCCGGGGCGCGGGGCGCGCGAGCGGGCGCCGACCGTCGACACGATCGAGTGCGCGGCGTGGCGGGGCGACGTCCGGCGGATCGTGCTCGGCTGGTCGCCGGGCGACGTGGTCGAGGTGACGGGCGCGCTACGGCGGCGGTTCTGGCGCGGCGGCGCCGGTACCGCGAGCAGGACGGAGGTGGAGGTGCTGCGCGCGAAGCGGGTCGCGAAGGCCGCCCCACCCGGGTCGTAGGGGGCCGGCCGGAGCGCGGGCGACCCCGCCCGGGCGGGTCGGGGCGCCGCCCGGGCGGGGTGCTGAGGTGCGCTGCGGCAGGTGCTGGGTGCGCTACGGCAGCGCGAGGGCCGCGACGATCGCGTCGCGGTAGACCGCGGCCATCACGGCGTACCCGGTCGGCACCGGGTGGACGGAGTCCGGGGAGAGCAGGCCGGGGACGACGACGATGCCGTTCGGCGTCGTGGCGGTGAACCGCGACCACACGTCGGCGTACACGACCCGGGCACCGGCGGCGCGCTCGCGCGCCACCAGGTCGGCGACGGCCGCGGCGTACTCGCCGGTGGTGGGATCCGCCGTGCCCGTGCCGATGGGCAGCACGTTCGACAGCACGACCCGCGAGCCGGGACGCAGCGTCAGCAGCTTGTCGACCAGCGCCTGGAGCCGGGCGGTCAGGTGCGTGACGAACGTCGCCCGCTGGGCGGGGACGGCGAGGTTCACCCGGCCGTCGCCGGTCGGGTACGTCGTGCCCGGGTCGAAGCGCTGGCCGATGTCGTTGGTGCCCAGGTGGACGACGGTGACGTCGGGCGTGATCGGGCCGCGGCTGCCGGTGCCGGTCAGCCAGAAGCCGCCGTTGTCGCCGCCGATGCCGGGGTGGCCGTCGAGGTTGTCCGCGTCCTGCTCGATCCGGTAGCCGGGGTGGCCGTCGTGGTGCGCCTGGCCCTGCTGGTCGAGCAGCGGGCTGGAGTTCGCCACGCCGGAGCCGACGAACTCGTGCGTGATGCCCGACGCCGTGAGCAGCACGTCGAGCGGCTGGCGGTACCCGCCCGGCGTCGAGAAGCCGGCGCTGCCCGGCACCGGCGGTGGCGGGGCGACGGGCAGGCCGACGCCCCAGGTCGACCCGTAGGTGATGGAGTCGCCGAGCGGGTAGATCCGGATGCCCGCCGCGTGCGCGGGCGGCGTCGCGGCGAGCCCGGACGCGAGCAGCGTGACGGCCGTGGCGAGGTGGAACGTGTACCGGCGCAGCATGGACGGGCCTCCCTGGGCGCGCGGGCACGCGCTTCCGGAAGGGGAGACGGCGCCGGGCGCGGAACCTCGCGCCGCGCGGCCGGGCCGATGCCGGTGCCGGTGCCTCAGGCGTCCGCGTATGCCCGCAGCAGCAGCCCGGTGCGCGGCTTCGGCGTGAAGAACGTCGACTTGCGCGGCATCCGTTCGCCCGCCGCGGCGACGGCGATGACGGCCTCGACCGGCGTCGGGTTCAGCAGCACGGCGGTCCCGTCGTGCTCGGCCGCGGCCGACTCGGCGGCCGGGACGTCGTGGCGGTACCAGACGTGGTCCTCGTCGTCGGTCACGCCCCAGAGGCCGCGGATCAGCAGGTGGTGGGCCACCGTCACGTCGAGCGCCCGCCATGCGGCGGAGCCGGGGGGCAGGTGCGCCGCGAGCGCCGCGGGGTCCGGGTCAGTGAGCAGCCAGCGCCCGTCCGGGCCGGCCAGCACGAACGCGGCCCCGCCCTTGCCGGCGTTGGCCAGGGCGTCGAGACCGTCGTCGGTGTCGTCGAGGCGCCGTACCGCGAACCCCGCCGCCGCCCGCCGCGCGGCCTCGGCGGCGGGCAGCCCGGGCACGACCCGGTGGATGGCGTGCACCTGAGGCCCGAACGCCGTCGCGTCGACCAGGAACGCCAGCCCGTAGTCCCACGGTCCGGGGCCCGCACCGGCGGCGTGCCGGTCGGCCTGGTGCCGGCGGAAGTTCGCGTACCGGTGGTGCCCGTCGGCGATGACGGCCCGCCGGGTGCTCAGGTCCGCGGCGACGGCCGCGAGGATCTGCGGGTCGGTGATCGCCCAGAGCCGGTGCTCGATCCCGTCCTCCGTCGTCGCGGTCGCCAGCGGCGGGTGCCCGCCGACGTCACTGACGACCGCGGAAGCAACGCCGCCGCCGTCGTAGACCAGGTAGATCGGCTCGGTGTTGGACTCGGTGGCCGCCGTGAGGGCGAGGCGGTCGCTCACCGGACCGGCCATGGTGTTCTCGTGCGGCAGCACGATCCCCGCGTCCGGGTCGACCAGCGCGAGCGCGCCGATCAGGCCGCGCGTGACCGACTCGCCGGAGCGCATCTCGTACGCGTACAGCGCCGGCTCGCCGTCCGCCCGCAGCACGCCCTCGGCCCGCCACGCGGCGAGCAGCGCGGCCGCCGCGTCGTAGCGGGTCCCGCGCCCGTCGTCGGGTTCGCGTGGCAGGATGAGCCGGACGACGTTGTACGGGCTCATCGCCTCGTAGCGCCGCACCCCGTCCGCGTCGATGACGTCGTACGGGGGCGACGTGAGAGGGCCGAGCGGCCCCGCGACGGACTCGACGTACCGCAACGCACGGAACGCCGCGAGCTCCAGACCGCTGGGGGAGGGAACCGCCGGGTAGGTCATGCCGGGCATCGTACGACCGTCCCGCCGCCACCCGGTGCGGGACCGGAGGCAGAGGAGGAGGCGACATGGCGAGCGACGAGTGGGACGACGAAGAGACCCCGGCGCGGCCGCCGTTCGCCGACCTGCCGCCGCCCCCGCCCGACGTCCAGCCCTCCGGCGAGGTCTACGACTGGTTCCAGCGCGGCATCACCCTGCTGGAGAACGGCGACCTGCACGCCGCCGTCGAGGTCCTCACCCGAGCCAGCGCGGCCGTCCCCGAGTCGCGGTCCGTCCTCGAGGCGCTGGCGCGCGCGCAGTTCGACGCGGGCATGTTCCCCGAGGCGAAGGTGAGCTTCGAGCGGATCGTCGCGGTGAACCCGGCCGACGACTACGCGCAGTTCGGCCTCGGGCTCGCCGCCGCGCGGGTCGGCGACCTCGAGCAGGCGATCGAGCACCTCGCGCTCGCCGCCGCCATGCGCCCCGACGTCGCCCACTACGCCACCGCCCTGCGCGGCGCCCGCGCCACCAAGGCCCACCGGCGGTGACCCCGCGCGGCTCCCGCGAGCCGCTGTGCCGGATGTACGACGTCGCGCTGCTCGACCTCGACGGCGTCGTCTACCGCGGCGAGGAGCCCGTCCCCGGCGCGGCGGAGGCAATCGCGGCGGCGCGCGCGGCCGGCATGCGGTTCGCGTTCGTCACCAACAACGCCGCGCGTACCCCGGCCGCCGTCGCCGCGCGGCTCGCCGAGGTCGGCGTCCCCGCCGGTGCCGACGACGTGGTGACGGCGGCGCAGGCAGCGGCGACGCTGCTACGGACGCTGGTACCGGCCGGCGCCCGCGTGCTGGTCACCGGCGGCGAGGGGCTGCGGGTCGCGACGGCCGAGGCCGGGTTCGCGGTCGTCGCGAGCGCGGACGACGCGCCGGCGGCCGTCGTCCAGGGGTACGCGCCCGACCTCGCGTACGCCGACCTCGCCGAGACGGCGCTCGCCGTCCGCGCGGGCGCCGTCTGGGTCGCCAGCAACCTCGACGCCACGATCCCCACCGCCCGCGGCGAGCTGCCCGGCAACGGCGCGCTCGTCGCCCTGGTCGCCCACGCCACCGGCCGCCGCCCCGACGCGAGCGCCGGCAAGCCGGAGCGCGCGCTGCACGACGAGGCGGTCCGGCGCTCCGGCGCCGTCCGCCCGCTCGTCGTCGGCGACCGGTTGGACACCGACATCGAGGGCGCCAACCGGGTGGGCTGCGACAGCCTGCTCGTCCTGACCGGCGTGACCGACGCCGCCGCGCTGCTCGCCGCCCCGCCGGAACGCCGCCCGACCTACGTCGCCCGCGACCTCGGCGCGCTGCTCGTGCCGTACCCGCCGGACGACGGTCTGGATGAGTTACGTCTCGACCTCCGCTAGAGCAACGTACGCAGCCGCAGCAGGTCGGTGATGCTCGCGTCGACCTTCACCCTGCCGGTCGCCCAGGCGACCGGGAAGCTCAGCTCACCTTTCGTGAGCGCGATCACGTCGTCGCTCGTCGCCTTGAGCCGGATCTGGCCGTCGTGCTGGCCGCCGCGGGTGATCCCGGTCAGCCCGTCCGCGCCGAGCCGGCCGGTGAAGCACTCCTTGAGGTCGGAGATCCAGAGGCTCAACGTCCGGTCGACGGCGTGCTGCTCGCGGGTGTCGCTGTCGACCGCGCGCAACATGGCGGCGAGGTCGTGCAACGCCGCCTCGCACTCCTCGACCGACGCCATCGTCTCCGTCCCGACTCCGTTGCCCCGGTGCGCGAGACGCTACCCCCTCGACCGGTCCCGCATGCGTGCGTGCCGGACCCGCCGCACGGGCGGTCGCTCCGGTAGCGTGGCGGGTGCCCGGGACCCCGTCACGAGGAGCCGTACGGTGCGCGACGCTCTCAAGAACTACCTCGCTCTCGCCAACGGCCTCACCGAGGTCGGCCGGCAACGCGCCCTCGCCGCCTCGAAGGCTCTGGTCGCCCAGGGGGAGGCGACCATGGAACAGGTCGGCAGCCTCGCCGAGGACCTGGTCGAGACCAGTCGCAGCAACCGCGACACGGTCACCGCGCTGGTACGCAGCGAGGTCGACAAGGCGCTGTCCCGGGTCGGGCTCGCGACGGCGGACGAGGTACGGCGGCTGACCAGCCGGCTGCAGTCGCTGGAGGCGGCACTGCGCTCCGCGGGCGCCCCGGCCCAGCCCGCCGCGAAGAAGCCGGCGGTGAAGAAGCCGGCCGCCAAGCAGCCCGCGAAGAAAGCGGCGAAGAAGGCGACCAAGCCGGCCAAGCCGGCCAAGCGGTCCGGCTCGTGACCGACCCCGCCGCGGCCGAGGCCGCCGCGCCCGCGGTCGCCACCGTCGAGGCCGCCAGGGAACGCCTCGACGCCGTCGACGGCACGCCCGTCGCCGACCACGTCGCCGTGTACGAAGAGGTGCACGACGTCCTCCAGGGGACGCTCGCGGGGCTCGGCTCGTAGGACGTGCGGTGGTCCACCGGGCGCGCCTCGACGCCGAGCTGGTGCGCCGCGGGCTCGCCCGCAGCCGCGAGCAGGCGGCGGCCGTGATCGCCGAGGGGCGGGTCCGGGTCGGCGGCCTGGTCGCCACCAAGGCCTCGACCGGCGTCGACCCCGCCGCGTCGGTCGTCGTCGACACCGGTGACGCCGAGGAGTACGTCTCCCGCGGCGGCCACAAGCTGGCCGGCGCCCTCGACGTGTTCCAGGGCGCTGAACCTCCCCTTGATGTCGAGAGCAGGCGGGCACTCGACGTCGGAGCGTCGACGGGAGGGTTCACCGACGTGCTGCTCCGCCGCGGCGCGGCGCACGTCGTCGCCGTGGACGTCGGGTACGGCCAGCTCGCCTGGCCGCTCCAGAACGACCCCCGCGTCACCGTCCTCGACCGCACCAACGTCCGCGACCTCACGCCGGAGGTCGTCGGCGCACCGGTCGACCTCGTCGTGGGGGACCTGTCGTTCATCTCGCTCGCCAAGCTGGTCCCGGCGCTGCGCGCGGTCGCGGCCGACACGGCGGACTACGTACTGATGGTGAAGCCGCAGTTCGAGGTCGGGAAGGGCAACGTCGGCAGCGGCGGCGTGGTCCGCGACCCGGCGCTGCGCGCGGCCGCGATCCGGCAGGTGGCCGACGCCGCCATGGCGGAGGGGCTCGGCGTCCAGGGGCTGACCGCCAGCCTGCTGCCGGGCCCGGCCGGCAACGTCGAGTACTTCCTATGGCTACGCTCGGGCGCGCCGCCGCTCGACCCGGACGCCGCCGAACGCGCCGTCGCCGAGGGGCCGGCATGACCCGCGAGGCGCTGCTCGTCGTGCACACCGGCCGGGACACCGCGAGGGCCACGGCGGAGTCCCTGGCCGCGGCGCTGCACGACGCCGGCATCGGCGTCCGGCTGCTGCCGAACGAAGCCGCCGACCTCGCGGTCGCCGACGCCGCCGTCGTCGAGGGGCCGGGCGCGGCCGAGGGCGCCGAGCTGGTCATCGTCCTCGGGGGCGACGGGACGCTGCTCCGGGCCGCGGAGCTGGCCCGGCCTGCGCGGGTGCCGTTGCTGGGGGTGAACCTCGGCCACGTCGGGTTCCTCGCCGAGATCGAGCCGGAGGGGCTCGACCACACCGTCCGTCACGTAAAGGCCAAGACGTACGCCGTCGAGGAACGGCTCACGATCGACGTGACGGTGAGCCACGACGGCAGCCTCCAGCACACCGACTGGGCGCTGAACGAAGCGAGCGTCGAGAAGGCCGCCCGCGAGCGGATGATCGAGGTGATCGCCGAGATCGACGGGCGGCCGCTGTCGCGGTACGGCTGCGACGGGCTGGTGATGGCGACGCCGACGGGGAGCACGGCGTACGCGTTCAGCGCGGGCGGGCCGGTCGTCGCACCGGACGTCGAGGCGCTGCTGCTCGTGCCGATCAGCGCGCACGCGCTGTTCGCCCGGCCGGTCGTCGTCGGCCCGGACTCGGTCATCGCCGTGGGTCTGCTCGACGGCGGCGGGAGCGCGGTGCTCTGCTGCGACGGCCGGCGGACGTACGCGCTGCCGCCCGGCGCGCGGGTCGAGGTCCGGCGCGGCGCCGAGCCGGTGCTGCTGGCGCGGATCCACCCGGTGCGGTTCACCGAGCGCCTGGTCGGGAAGTTCGACCTGCCCGTCGACGGCTGGCGGGGCGCGGGCCAGGCAACGACCTAGGGCGTGTCTCTCAATCGGCGATCGTCGCGGATTGAGACACGCCCTAGCGGGAGAGCCGCCAGTCCGCGTCGAGGATGCCGTACAGCTTCCGCGCCAGCCGGGCGGAGCCGTCGCGGTTGAGGTGGATGCCGTCGCGGGCGCGGACCAGCTGACCGTCGACGAAGTCGGCGTACCTGCCGTTGACGGCGTAGTCGTCCCAGATGTCGACGAACGTCACTCCGCGCACCGCCGCCGCCGACGCGCCGAGCGCGGTGTTGATCTGCCGGTAGATGCCCTGGAGGCGCGCGGACTTCGGGATCGGCATGCCGACCCAGTAGACGTGGCGGCGGCCGTTGTCGGTCAGCACCTGCATCATGATCGTCGCGCGGCGCTGGTACTCGGCGGCCCACTCCGGCGTGTTCTCGTGCAGGATCTTGCCGCCCGGCAGCGTGATGCCCTGGCCGTCGTTGCCGCCGATCATCATGATCACGGCCTCGGGATCGCGCTTGAGCATCGCCGCGCGGGCGTGGACGGGCCAGTTCAGGACGTCGCTGCGGACCAGCCCGGTGCCGTACTTGACCTCGGAGGTGCCGGCGACGGCGTGCGTCGGGTCGGCCTGCGCGATGAGCTTCGGGGCCATGAACTCGATCATCGAGTCGCCGGTGACGAACAGCCGCAACGGCGCCGCCGCCGACGCGTCCCTGAACCCAGCCGACGCAACCGTGGCCGACGGCGACGCCGACGCGCCGGGCGCGGAGGAGGCGGTCGGCAGCACGCCCGCCGGCGGCTCGAACGCCCCGCCGTCGACGGGCCCCGTCGAGCGCCCGAGTGCGCGGTCGATCCGCGCCCGCGGCCGGTCGGTGTGCAGGAACCGTGCCACGGAGTCGACCGGCCGGGCGACCGAGAGCAGGACGCTGCGCTGCCAGCCGAGCGGCATCGTCTCCGCCGCGTGCACGAACCGGCCGGAGTTGAACAGCCCGGACAGGCCGAACGCCAGCAGCATCACGAGCAGCACCTTGCCGGCGGGCAGGGTGCGGACGGACTCGTCCGGCGCCACGAGGGCGGCGTCGCCCGCGGCGGGCGGCGGTCGTTCGGACACCGAGGTCATGACCCGTCCCTAGAACCGGAAGTAGATGAACGCGGCCACACCCTGGTTGCCGAACGTCGACACCGCGACCAGCGACGTCGCGAGCAGCGCGCCCTGCGCGCCGAGCGACAGGCGCGAGAAGCCGCGTTGCAGCCGGTGGGTGGCGTCCCTGGGCAGGTACTGGATGGCGATGCCGACGGCGATGAGGAGCAGCAGGTTGGCTGCCACGAAGCCGCCCGGCGCGAAGGAGAAGAGCCGCCCGAACACCGCCATCGCCGTCCCGAACGAGTCCGCCCGGAAGAACACCCACGCCAGGCAGACGACGTGGAACGTCACGAAGCGGCCGACGACCCGGCGCGCGACCGTGTCCCGCGGCGGGGCGACGCCGCGGGCGTGGCGGCGTTGCGCGAGGAGGCGTTCGACGGCGAGCCCGGTGCCGTGGATCGCGCCCCACACCACGAACGTCCACGCCGCGCCGTGCCAGAGCCCGCCGAGCAGCATCGTCAGCATCAGGTTGCGGTAGGTGAACAGCTCGGAGCCGCGGTTGCCGCCGAGCGGGATGTAGAGGTAGTCGCGGAGCCAGCGGGACAGGCTCATGTGCCAGCGCCGCCAGAAGTCCTGCAGCGAGACGGCGCTGTACGGGGCGTTGAAGTTCTCCGGGAACCGGAAGCCGAGCAGCAGCGCGACGCCGATCGCCATCTCGGAGTACGCGGAGAAGTCGCAGAAGATCTGCACGGCGTACCCGTAGATCCCCATGAGGACCTGCCACGCGCTGTGGTGCGCGGGGTTGTCGAACACGGAGTCGACCAGCTTGGTGGCCAGGAAGTCGGCGATGACGGCCTTCTTGACCAGGCCGCCGACGATGAGGAAGAACGCGCGGCTCGCCTGGATCTCGCGACGGTCGCGCGGCGACTTGAGCTGCGGGATGAACTCGCTCGCCCGCACGATCGGGCCCGCGACGAGGTGCGGGAAGAACGCGAGGTAGACCGCGAAGTCGATCGGCTTCGCCGGCTCGATGGCGCGGCGCTGCACGTCGATGACGTAGGACAGCGCCTGGAACGTGAAGAACGAGATCCCCACCGGCAACGCCACCTGCAGCAGCGGCAGCGGCGCGTGCAGGTGGACCTTGCCGAGCAGCCCGGTGACCGAGTCGAGGAAGAAGTTGTAGTACTTGAACCAGCCGAGGGCGGCGAGGTTGCCGCCGACGGCGACGGCGGTGAGGACGTTGCGGGCCCGCCCCTCGCGGGCGCGGTACAGCGCCTCGGCCATGACCTGGTTGAACACCGTCGAGCCGAACAGCAGCAGCACGAAGCGGTAGTCGGTGTAGCCGTAGAAGACGTAGCTCGCGGCGAGGATGAACGGCTTCCACAGCGCCGGCTTCGGCATGAGCAGCCAGCTCACGCTGAAGACGGCGACGAAGAAGACCGCGAACTGGATGGTCGGGAAGATCAACGGCCCTGCCTTGCTGCGCGGTCGCGGACGAGGCCCATCGTAGAGCGGGGCCGTGACAGTTCTCCCCAGGTCGGGCCGGGTCCCGGAAACTGTCGCAGGGCGGCCGTACGATCGCCCTCGTGCTGGAGGAGATGCGGATCAGCGGGCTCGGCGTGATCGCCGAGGCCGTCCTCGAGCTGCACCCGGGCCTGACCGTCGTCACCGGCGAGACCGGCGCAGGCAAGACGATGGTCGTGTCGGGGCTGTCGCTGCTGTTCGGCGGGCGGGCCGACGCGGGTCTGGTCCGTACCGGCGCCGCGCGCGCCGCCGTCGAGGGCCGCCTCTGCCTGGCGCCGGACGCGCCGGCCGTCGCGCGCGCGGTCGAGGCCGGCGGCGAGCTGGACGACGGGGCGCTGCTCGTCAGCCGTACGGTCTCCGCCGAGGGCCGGTCGCGGGCGCACGTCGGCGGGCGTTCGGTCCCCGTCGGGGTGCTCGGGGACCTGGCCGAGACGCTCGTCGCCCTGCACGGCCAGCACGACCAGCAGCGCCTCGTCCGCCCCGCCGAGCAGCGGGCGCTGCTCGACCGGTACGCCGAGGCGGGGCCGTTGCTCGCGGAGTGGGAGGGGGCGTACGCGCGGCTGCGCGACGTCACCGATCAGCTCGCCGAGATCACCGCGCGGCGCCGCGAGCGGGCGCAGGAGGCGGACCTGCTGCGGCTCGGTCTCGCCGAGGTCGCCGCCGTCGAGCCGGTGCCCGGCGAGGACCTCGACCTGGCAACGGAGGTCGAGCGGCTCGCCCACGCGGACACGTTGCGGGCCGCCGCCGCAGCGGCGCACGAGGCGCTGGCCGGCGACCCCGGCTCGACCGACGCGGTCGACGCGACGGGGCTGGTCGGTGCGGCGCGGCACGCGCTCGCGCCCGCGGCCGGGCACGACCCCGCGCTGGACGCGCTGGCCGCGCGGCTCACCGAGGTCTCGTACCTGCTCGCCGACGTGGCGGCCGACCTCGGCTCGTACGCGGCCTCGGTCGACGCCGACCCCGAGCGCCTCGACCGTGCCCAGCAGCGGCAGGCCGCGCTGGCGACGTTGACGCGGAAGTATGCCGACGACCTGCCCGGCGTGCTCGCCTGGGCGGCCGGTGCCGCGGAACGCCTCGCGGAGCTGGCGGGCGACGAGGACGCGGTCGACGCGCTCGGCGCCGAACGGGTCGAGCTGCTCGACCGGCTGGGCGGGCTCGCGGGCGAGCTGACTGCCGCGCGGGTCGCCGCCGGCGAGCGGCTCGCGGCGGCGGTGACAGGCGAGCTGGCGGCGCTGGCGATGCCGGACGCCGTTCTCTCGGTCGAGGTCACCCAGGAGGAGGCGGCGGACGGCCTTGTCGTGGGGGAGCGGCGGGTGGCGTTCGGGCCGACCGGCACCGACACGGTCGAGCTGCTGCTGACGGCCCACCCGGGGGCACCGCCGCGGCCGGTCGCGCGGGCCGCGTCCGGGGGCGAGCTGTCGCGGGTGATGCTCGCCGTCGAGGTGGTGCTGGCGGGCTGCGACCCGGTGCCGACGATGGTGTTCGACGAGGTCGACGCGGGGGTCGGCGGCCGGGCCGCGGTCGAGGTCGGGCGGCGGCTGGCGATGCTGGCACGCGACCACCAGGTCGTGGTGGTGAC
Source organism: Frankiaceae bacterium (assembly GCA_030840645.1). Taxonomy (GTDB): domain Bacteria; phylum Actinomycetota; class Actinomycetes; order BP-191; family BP-191; genus BP-191. Next base: position 7,524 of record JAVEEC010000068.1, on the reverse strand, counting down.
GCACCTGCCGCAGGTGGCGGCGTTCGCGGACCGGCACGTGCACGTCGCCAAGGGCTCCGACGGCGGCGTGACGGCGAGCGGCATCACGACGCTCGACGACGCGGGGCGGCTGGTCGAGCTCTCGCGCATGCTGGCAGGCCTCGAGGACAGCGACCTGGCGCGCGGGCACGCCGAGGAGCTGCTGGCGGTCGCCGCGTCGGCGAAGGAACGGGGGTGAGCGCCGGGGGCGGTGCGCCTACCGACATCCGGGGGACGATCCGGGCGATCCCGCCGGAGGACTACGCCGCCGCGCAGGCGGTAACGCGCGAGGCGTTCGGCGGTCCCGGGGAGGACCCGCGGTGGCTCGCGAGCGTCGCGCACTCCTACCCGGTCGGGGCGTACGACGGCGGGCGGGTCGTGTCGTTCGCGCGGGTCAAGCCGTACCAGCAGTGGTTCGGCGGCCGGGCGGTGCCGATGGGCGGGGTCGCGAGCGTCGCGGTGGCGGCGACCCACCAGCGCCGCGGCCTGGCGCGCGCCACGGTCGCCGCGGCGCTGGACGTGCTGCGGGAGCGCGGGTTCGCGGTGTCGGCGCTGTTCCCGGCGACGGCGCCGCTGTACCGCGGGCTCGGCTGGGAGCTGGCCGGGGACTACGTCTGGCTCGACGTGCCCGGCGCGCTGCTGCGCGGGCTCGGCCCGGTCGACGGGGTGACGCTGCGACCGGCCGTGGCGGCCGACGTGCCGGGCGTGCTGGCCGCGTACGGCCGGCTCTGCCGTGAGTCGAACGGCCTGCTCGACCGCGGCGGCCCGTTCTTCGACCGCAGCCCCGAGTCGATGCTGGCGGTGGACTCGTTCGTCGTGGCGGAGGGCCCGGGCGGGGTCGAGGGGTACTGCATCGCCGAACGCCGCAACGCGGGACACGAGGTCGCCGTCACCGCCTGGGATGTGGTCGGCACGACGCCCGCCGCCGAGCGGGCGGTGTGGTTCGCGCTCGGCGCCGGGTCGTCGACCGCCCGCACGGTCCGGGCGAAGGCGTCGCCGGACGCGCTCGCGCTGCTGCTCGCCGAGCCGGAGGTCAGCGTGCACGAGCACCTGCGCTGGATGCTCCGGCTGGTCGACGCGCCGGCAGCCGTCAGCGCGCGGGGCTGGCCGGGAGCGCTCAGCGCGCGCGTCGACCTCGACGTGACCGACCCCCAGATCGAGGACAACGCGGGCCGCTGGCGCCTCGCGGTCGAGGACGGCTACGGCACCCTCACCCGGGGCGGCGACGGCGCCGTCGGGCTCGGCATCGGCACGCTGTCCGCGCTCTACGCCGGCTACGCCGACCCGTTCACCCTCCGGCGCGCCGGCCGCCTGACCGCCGGTGACGACGCGGCGCTGGACGCGCTCGCCACGATCACGGCCGGCCCCCGGCCCCGGCTGCTGGACTACTTCTAGCGGCTCGCGACTAGGGATCCGCGAACGGGCCCCGACCAGGGAGGCCCGCGGAACCCCTCCTACAGTGCCGCGGCGCCCAGCGCGGCGACGGCGTCGAGCAGGTTCGGCAGCACGTCGCCGGACTTCACGAACACCGCGTCGGCGGCGTCGACCTGCACGGTGTTCGTGGCACCGGCGAAGATGATCACCCGGGTGCGCGGCGCGACGGCACGGATCTGGGGCAGCGCCGCGAGCCCCGAGGCGACCGGCATGTCGACGTCGAGGATCACGACGTCGGGCTGGAGGAGGGCGGCCATCTCGACGGCCTGGCGGCCGTTCACGGCCTCGCCGGCGCACTCCGTCCGCTCGTCGAGATGGAGCCGGACCCGCAGCAGGGCGCGGGTCGACGGGTCGTCGTCGACGACCAGCACGTTCACCGGCACCACGGTCTCCTTGTCGTTCCCCCAGCGCCACTGGACGGTAGCCGCGCCGGTCGCCGCTGTCCGCCGAACGGCCGAATCGCCTGCCACCCAGCGCGCCGACCTACCCGCTCTACCCCCGTCTGGAACAATGCGCACGTGAGGCTCACGACCCTGCGCAGGGGCCGGTCCACCGCGCTCCCCGGGGTCACCGGCGCGGCCCGGCTCGACCGGCGTACCAAGAACCTCACCAAACGGCTGCGCCCCGGCGACGTCGCCGTCATCGACCACGTCGACCTCGACCGGGTCTCCGCAGAGGCGCTGGTGCGCGCGGGGGCCGCCGCCGTCGTCAACGCCGCCCCCTCGATCTCCGGCCGCTACCCCAACCTCGGCCCCGAGATCCTGCTGGCCGCCGGGGTGCCGTTGCTCGACAAGGTCGGCGTCGAGGTGTTCGGCGCGGTCAAGGAGGGCGAGCCGGTCCGTGTCGACGGCACCCACCTGCTCCGCGGCACCGAGGTCGTCGCGACCGGGGAGGACCAGACCGCGGAGACGATCGGCGCGGCGATGCTGGAGGCCCGCGCCGAGATGTCGATCCAGCTCGACGCGTTCGTCGCGAACACCATGGAGTACATCCGCCGCGAACGCGACCTGCTCTTCGACGGCGTCGGCGTGCCGGCGTTGCGGACGTCGTTCGAGGGCAGGCACTGCCTGATCGTGGTCCGTGGCTACGACTACCAGGAGGACCTGGCGTCGCTGCGGCCGTACATCCGCGAGTACCGGCCGATCCTCGTCGGCGTCGACGGCGGGGCGGACGCGCTGCGCGAGGCCGGGTACGCGCCCGACGTCGTCGTCGGCGACATGGACTCGGTGAGCGACGCAGTGCTGCGCTCCGGCGCGGAGATCGTCGTCCACGCGTACCCCGACGGCCACGCGCCCGGCCTCAAGCGGGTCGAGGACCTCGACGTCGCGTCGGTGGTGTTCCCCGCGGCGGGCACCAGCGAGGACGTGGCGATGCTGCTCGCGGACGAGCTGGGCGCGACGCTGATCGTCGCCGTCGGGAGCCACGCAACGCTGGTCGAGTTCCTCGACAAGGGCCGGTCGGGGATGGCGAGCACGTTCCTGACCCGGCTGCGGGTCGGCGGCAAGCTGGTCGACGCCAAGGGCGTCTCGCGGCTCTACCGGAGCCGGATCCGTACCGGCTCGCTCGCGCTGCTCATCGTCGCGGCGATGGCGACGATGGTCGTCGCGCTGATGCTCGCGCCGGTGACCCCGACGTACGGCCGCCTCCTCGCGGACCGCTGGCACGACCTTGCCCGCTGGGCCGGAGGACTGTTCTAGTGGTCGACTTCCGCTACCACGTCGTCTCGATCGTGGCCGTGTTCCTCGCGCTGGGCATCGGGATCGTGTTCGGCACCACCGCGATCAACCGCACCATCCTCAACGACCTCGACCACAACGTCACCCGCCTCACCAACGAGAAGCGCGGCCTCGAGTCCCAGCGCAAGCAGCTCGCGACCCAGGTCGGGGCGGCGGACGCGTGGGGGAAGGCGCTGTTCCCCGGCCTGGTCGCCGGTGTGCTGACCGGCGAGCGGGTCGTCGTCGTCACCGCGCCCGACGCCTCGAAGTCGGTCCGCGACGACCTGGTCAAGCAGCTCGGCACTGCGGGCGCGACCGTGACCGGCCGGATCCGCCTCAACGACGCCCTGCTCGACCCGGCCCGCGCCGCCGAGCTGGACGACCTGGTGCTGCGCGAGCTGCCGACCGGGTTCACCGTGCCGGGCGGCGGCGCGACCGCCGCGCAGCGCGCGATGGCCGAGCTCGCGTACGTCATCAGCCTCGGCGCGGGCGACACGACGGCGCTCGGCACCGCGCCGCCGGCGGCGACGACCCGGGTGCTCGCGGCGTTGCGCGAACGCGGGTTCATCGGCGTCGACGGCGGCACCGTCTCGCCCGCCCGCAACGTCGTCGTCCTGCTCCCCGGCGCGCCCCCGAGCCCGACGCCGACGCCGACCGCGTCGGGCCCCGACGCCAGGCCGGTCGGGGTGGACCTGGTCGCGGCGCTGGCGGCGTTGCGCGCCCGGCCGGTCGTCGTTGCCGCGGCGCCCAACGGCGGCTCCGGCGCGGGCACGGAGCTCGACCTGGTCCGGGCCGACCCGCTGCTGAAGGAGACCGTCTCCTCCGTCGACGACGTCGACTCGGTCTACGGGCAGACGGCGCTGGTGCTCGCCGTCGAGGAGGCGCACCGCGGCCGGGTCGGGCACTACGGCAACGGCGTCGGCGCCGACGCCCCGGTGCCGACGCCCGCGCCGTCCCCGTGACCCGCGCGGCCCGCGCGTGAGATCGGTCGCGTGGGTGGCGGGGGCCGCGGGCTGCGCGTTCGTGGCCGGGCGGGTGGCGCCCGCGTTCGGCGCCGCCGCCAACTACCGTGGCCGTCCGGTCTCCCTCGCCGGACCCGCGGCGGTGCTCGTGCTCCTGCTCGGCGCCGTCCTCGTGGGGGAGCGGGCGGCGGTCGTCGCGGTGCTGCTGGCGGGCGGGGCCGGGCTGTACGACGACCTGCGCGGCGGCGCCGACGCGAAGGGACTCGCGGGCCACCTCGGCGCGCTGCTGCGCGGCCGGGTGACGACCGGCGCGGTGAAGGTGCTGCTCGTCGGGCTGGCGGGCCTGGCCGCGGGGCTGGTGCTCGACGGCGCCCGCCCGCGCGCCCTGCTCTCCGCGGTCCTCGTGGCCGGGACCGCGAACCTGCTGAACCTGTTCGATCTCCGTCCCGGGCGCGCGTTGAAGGTCGCGCTGCTCGGGGCCCTGCCCGTGATCGGAGCCCCGCTCGCCGCCTGGGTCGCGGGCGCCGCGGCCGGGCTGCTGGCGGACGACCTCGACGAACGCCGGATGCTCGGCGACGGCGGCGCGAACGCCCTCGGCGCGGCTCTCGGCGTCGCCCTCGCGGCGGCCGTGCGGCCGTTGGCCCTGGCCGGCCTCGTCGCCGCGTTCGTCGTCGCCCTGACGCTGGCCAGCGAACGCATCAGCTTCTCGCGCGTCATCGACGGGACCGCAGCGCTGCGCTGGGTGGACCGGCTGGGGCGGCGGGCGTGAGCGTCCCCCGGCGGGAGGGGCTGGCGCGCGCGGCGTTCGCGATCGCGGCGGTGACCGTGGCCGCACGGGTGTTCGGGTTCCTGCGGGTGGTGGTGTTCGCGCGAACGGTCGGCACCACGCCGCTCGGCGACGCGTACCAGACCGCGAACACGCTGCCGAACATCCTGTTCGAGATCGTCGCCGGCGGCGCCCTCGCCGCGGTCGTCGTGCCGGTCGTCGCCGGGGCGGTCGGCAGGGGCGACCGCGAGGCGGCACGGCAGACGGCGGCCGGGCTGCTGACCTGGGTGGTCGTGCTGCTCGCGCCCGTCGCGCTGCTCGGCGCCGTGCTCGGCCGGCCGCTGATGACCCTGCTCGCGGGCGGGACCGCCGACCCGGCGCTGCGCGCGGCGAAGATCGACGTCGGCGCGCGGATGCTCGTGCTGTTCATGCCGCAGGTCGTTCTCTACGGCCTCGGCATCGTCGCGACCGGCGTGCTGCAGGCGCACCGGAGGTTCGTCGCGCCCGCGCTGGCGCCGTTGCTGTCCAGCGTCGTCGTGATCGGCTGCTACGCGGCGTACGGCGCCGTCGCCGTCCGCCGCGGCGACATCGGCTCGCTGACGCGGGGGGAGGAGCTGCTGCTCGCGCTCGGCACGACGCTCGGCGTGGCGGTCCTCACGCTCGCGGTGCTGCTGCCGTTGCGGTCGCTGCGTCTCTCCCTGCGCCCGACGCTCACGCTGCCGCCCGGCGTCGGCGGGCGGGTCGGGCGGCTCGCCGCGTCCGGCGTCGCGGCCGTCGTCGCGCAGCAGCTCGCCCTCGCCGTGGTCCTGCGCCTCTGCAACGTCGAACCCGGCGCCGTCGTCGTCTACCAGATCGCGTTCACGCTCTACCTGCTGCCGTGGGCTGTCCTGGCCGTGCCGATCGCGACGAGCGCGTTCCCCGCGCTGGCGGCGGCGTACGACGCCGCCGACGACCCCGCGTACGCCGCCGTCGCCGCCGGCAGCCTCCGCGCCGTCCTGCTCGCGATGGCGCTCGCGACCGCTCTGCTCGTCGCGTGCGCCGCGCCGTTGGCGACGCTCGTCGCGGGCGCGCAGCCGTCCGTGCGCGCCGCCGCGCCCGGCGCGATCCCGCGCGCCGTCGCGGCGTTCGCGCCCGGCCTGGTCGGCTACGGCGTCCTCGCGCTGCTCACCCGCGCCCTGTACGCGCGGCACCGCGCCCGCGCCGTCGCCGCCGCGTCGGTTGCCGGATTCGCCTGCGCCGCAGCGCTTGCGGTGGTGTTCGTCGGCGCGGTGAGCAACGGCGCGTTCGGCCTGTCGTCGCGCGTCGACCGCGTCGCGGCCGTCGGCGCCGCGAACTCCGTCGGCATGGCCGTCGCCGCCCTCGTGCTCGTCGCGGCGCTGCGCCGTACCGCGTCGCCCGCCGCCGTCCTGGGCGCGCTGCGGACCGCCGCGGTCTCGCTCGCCGCCGCCGCTGTCGCGGCGTTCGCCGGGGGGTGGGCGGCGCACGCGCTGCGTTCGGCGCCGGCGCTGCTCGCCCTCGTCGCCTCGTCCGCCGCCGCCGTCGCGGTCTTCGCCGCCGTCGTCCGCGCCGCCCGCCTGCCCGCCGCCGCCGAGGCGATGGCGCTGGTCCGGTCCCGCATGCGCCGCGGGGCCCCCGCGTGAACGCGCGCGGCGGGCTCGGCCTCGGGCTGGTCGGGACGTCGCTCGCCTGCGTCGCGCTCACAGCCGCGCTCGGCGAGAGCGCCGCCACCCGCGGGCTCGGCCCGGGCGGCCCGCTGCCGCCGTACTCCAGCGCCGCACACCCCTCGCCCTGGCTGGTCGTAAGCCTTCTCGTCGCCGCGGTCGCGACCGGGCTCGCGGGGTCGCTGCTCGCCTGGTCCGCGCTGGCCCGCGGCTGGGCGCCGGACCCGCGCCGCCTCCTCGCGGCTGGGCTGGTGGCGACGTTCGCGCTGCTGCTCGTCCCGCCGACGTCGAGCGACGACCTGTACTCGTACACCGCGTACGGCCGGACGGTCGTGCTCGGCCGCGACCCGTACACCACCGCCCCTGCCGACCTCGGCGACGACCCGGTCGCGCGCGAGGCGGGGGACCCGTGGCGCGGCATGCCGACCGTGTACGGCCCGGTCGCCACCGCCCAGCAGTACCTGGCGATGCGCGTCGCCGGGCCGCACGTCCGTACCGGCGCGGCGCTGCTCGCCCTCGCCTCCGCGCTGGCGTTCGCCGGGACCGGCCTGCTCCTGTACGCCGCCGCGCCCGACCCCGCCGGGCGCCGCCGCGCCGTACTCCTCTGGACCCTGAACCCGCTCCTCCTCCTGCACCTCGTGGCCGGGGCGCACGTCGACGCGCTGCTCGTGCTGTTCGCCGTCGCCGCCGTCCTCGCCCTGCGCCGCAACGCGTTCGTCGCGGGCCTGCTCGGCGGGGCCGCCGCCGGCGTCAAGCTCTCCGGCGTCCTCGTCTGTGCCGCGCTCGCCTGGGCCTGCCGGCACTCGCCCCGCCGGCTCGCGCTGCTCGCCCTGGGCGGAGCTCTTGTCACACCCCCCGCCTACGTTGCCGTCGGCGGGTTCACCGCCCTGACGCAGGTGAGGAGGGCATCACGGTTCGTCTCGTTCGGGTCGCCGTGGCGCGCGCTCAGCGTGCCGCTCGACCACTAC
>JAVEEC010000109.1 GCA_030840645.1 Frankiaceae bacterium | reverse complement strand
CCCCCCCCCCCCCCGCCCCCGCGGAGGAACGCGGGCGCGGCGCGCCCCCCGGAGGGGGAGCCGGGGGTGCGCGCCGCGGTCATCGGCCGCGCCGGACGGCGTGCCCGCGCCGTCGGGAATCGCGCGGCCGCCGCCGGCCCGGCCGGAGGACAACCGGGGCCGAGGCCGTCTGGAACCGCAGCGCCCAGCCCGCGGTGGCTGTCACGAGCGCCGCGCCGAGCACAGCTGCGGGGGCGGGCCCGGCGTCGCGGCGCGACATGGCATAGACCTCGTCGCCGGCGCGGTCATCCGCGAGCACGAGGGCGGGTGCCTCCTCGTCGTCCGGGGCGAGACCGGCCTGGCTACCCGGCTGCTGACCTGGGTTCTGCTGGGCCTGCGGGTTGCTCTGCGGGTGGGGGACGTGCGCGGGGTCGGCGGGTGGGTTGGGCGGGGCGGGTGGACCTGCCCGGCCCGGCACCGGCTCGGACCCGCCGCCGGTGTCGGGAACGGCGGGCGGCACCGCAGGGACCCGCGGCACCGAGACGGCGGGCAGCACCGTGATCGAGGCGGTGGCGGTCGCGGCGGTCCACTGCGCGGTCCCGGCGTACCGGGCGCGGACGCGCACGCCGCGCGCGACCGCCGGCCGGACGGTGGCGAGGACGCCGGTCGCGCACGTCCGGCCGGCCGCGTCGGTCGGCGCGGCGGCGAGCAGGACGCCGTCGACGTCCAGCGTGACCGCCTGGCCGGGGATCGGTTCGCCGCGCCCCGTGCGCATCAGCGTCGCGCAGACCCGGGCGGCTGCGCCGTCGACGACCGAGGTCGGCGCCGTGACCCGCAGCGTTGCCTGGAACGGGCAGTACCCCTCGGGCAGCGCGTACGCCACCACCTGGGTGGCCACTCCGTCTCTGAGCCAGAGCGCGGTGCGTGGCGCGAACGTCAGCGGGTCGCAGACCAGCTCGTCGTTCTCCATGGGACTCTCGCTGAAGCGCTTGGTCACGTAGGTCGCGCGCAGCGCGCAGTCGCGGCCGACGCGCAGCACGGTGGTGTCGTCCTCGAGGACGACGTACGCACCGTCGGCGGCCGCGACGACGGCCGACGGTGCGAAGTACGGCGAGCTCAGGACGGGGACGGCGGTCTTGAGCGAGCAGCGGGCGACCACGGACCCGGACTCGTTCAGGGTGAACATGGAGCGTTCCTCGTCGCCCTCATCGGTCCCCAGGAGCGTCCGGGTCGAGGCGTCGAACGACCAGGCGCGCGACAGCGTCGAGGGGAACGCCGCGACCGCGCGGCCGCCGCGCGCGCTGACGTGCCACATGGACGCGCCGTCGTCGACGTAGAGGCGGTCGCGGCGGGAGTCGTAGGTGAGGCGCTTCGCGGGGTGGCCCACCTCGAGGGTGCCGAGGGCACGGCCGTCCCGGGGGCTCATCAGGTGAACGGTGTCGATGGGCGCGACCGCGCCGATCGTGCGGAACTCGCCCGCGTAGTACAGGGCCCGGCCGTCGAACGCCAGCGAGCCGCTGTGCGTGCCGTCGTCGGTCGGCAGGCTCAGGCGGGCCAGCTCGGTGAGCACGCGGACGTCGCCGGGGGCGGGCGGGCCGGGCTTGTCGCCGGCGCCGTGCGGGTCGGCGGCGGACGGCTGCGCGTACCAGGCGTCGCCGCACCGCAGGACGAACGTCGCGGGCAGCGCGGCGTCCGACGCGAGTGCGTCGGCGGGGCAGCCCGGCGGCAGGCCGTGGGTGAGCGGGCGGACCCGGCCGGGGAACGCGGGGTCGTCGATGCGGACGGGTCGGCGGTCGGCGACGGCGACCACCCCGGGGCCGCCGCTGTCGACCCGAGCGGCGGACAGGGGTGCGGCGGGCGTGCGGATCCAGGTCGTGCCGCCGGTGGTGCTGCGCCAGAGGCCGTCGGCGCGCGCGGCGACGACGAGGCCGCCGCCGGAGCCGCCGGCCGTGTCGACGTCGTACGCGGGGAGGCCGGCGAGGACGGGCCGCCAGGTCGTTCCCGTGTCCGGGGAACGCCAGACGCCGGCGCCGGGGTCGGCCGTCGCCGCGAGCCAGAGCGCGTCGGGTGCGGCGGAGTCGAACGTCAGGGTCACCGGCCGGGCGGCCACCGTCCCGGCGACGGCGAACGTCGCGCCGCCGTCGGTGCTCCGCCACAGCGTCGTGACGGGCGGGAGCGGGAGCGGGTCGAGGACGGTCCCGACGACGATCGCCGGCGGTGCACCGATCGACACGGCCGCGGCTACGGCGGTGCCCGACGGGCCGAGGGTGGGGGCCGCGAACGTCCGGCCGTCGTCGCGACTCACGACCACGCCGCCCGAACGCAGCGCCGCGACGACGGTGCCGCTCCGCGCGTCGGCGAACGCGCGGGCGACCGGGGGCGTGGGCGCGGGTGCCCAGGCGGCGCCGGAGGTGCGCGAGACGGCGCCGCCTGCACCGACGGCGAGGAGGGCGCACGGCGTGCGCAACGGCAGCACCTGCGCGGTGCCGGGCGGCGGCGCGAGCCGCTCCCACCGGCCGGCGGAGCGGCCTGGACAGGGCGCGGCGGAGGCGACGCCGGCCGCGGGCACGGCGATCCCGAGCAGGGCGGCGGCGAGCGCGAGCCGGACGGCCGCCGCGCCAGGCCCGCGCGCGGCGGTCGGGCGCCGTCGCCGACACGGGCGGTACGCGGCTCGCGGCAGGGGGGTCACGGCGCCGCCGTGAGCAGCAGGACGCTGCGCCAGGTCCGGATCGCGACGACCGACCGCGAGCCCGCCGAGGCGCGCGCGAGGTCGTGGCCGAGCAGCGTCCACTCGGTCGGCGACTGCACGGGGAACGGAGCCAGTGCCCGCCAGTCCCCGGCGCGCGGCACCCGGCCGCGCAGCGTGATCCGGTACGCCTCACCGGTCGGTACGGCGACGACGGCGTCGCCGGCCGACGTGTGCGTGACGGCGGCGTGCAGCAGCGACGTACGGACCGGGGGGACGACCTGCTGGAACGTCTGTCCGCCGTCCCCGGACCAGGCCAGCACGGGCGGCGACGGCCCGGCGTCGACGCGCGAACCGCCCAGGACGAGCAGCCGAGACGGGGCGCCGCGCCGCGGCCACGCGACGTCGAGGGTGTACCAGTCGGGCCGGCCGCTGCCGAAGACCGCCCACGGGTCGACGGGACGCCAGGTCGCGCCGCCGTCGGTCGAGTGCCGCAGCCGGGTCAGCTCGCCCGGCGTCTTGCCGTGGGCGCCGCCCCACTCCCAGAGGTCGTCGGCGTCGTACGGGCTGACCGCGAAGCCGGTCATGGAGGTGGGCGTCGCCGCGTCCGGCAGGCCGCGGACCGTCCAGGTCGCGCCGCCGTCGGTGGTCCGGACGTACGCCACCGTCCCCAGCGGCGAGGGGACGGCGGCGTACGCGACCCCGCCCGCGCCGCTGTGCGCGGCGGGCGCCCACGGGCCCTGCATGCGGTCGTAGACGCCGCCGAACGCCGCCGGGTCGCCGACGACGGTCCACCCGGTCCGGCCGTCGGCGCTGCGCACGGCGTAGGTCCGCCCGACGCCCCAGCCCCAGCCGGTCGCGGTGACGACGAGCAGGACGCGGCTGCGGCCGCCGACCCGCGCGACGTCGACGGAGGTGATCTCGGCGGTGTCGCGGCTGGGCGCGTCCGCCGCGCCGGTCGCGGGCAGCCGCCAGACCTCGTGCCAGGAGCAGCCGCCGTCGTCGCTGCGATGCAGGTGGTCGCCGTCGGTGGCGAGGACGACGCGCGGGTCGACGGGGTCGACGCCGATCGCGCGCAGTGCGTGGGTGGTGCCGAACAGGGTCGCGTGCGCGTCGGAGTACGGCGCCTCCGGCGGCGTGGCCGCGAACCACCGCCCGGCCCGCGTGGCCGCGGCCAGGCCGCAGGGCGCCGCGCCCGCGGGCAGCGCCGGCAGCGCGGCCGCCGCGAGGGCGAGGGCGGTGAGGCCCCGCCGGATCGTGTGTCGTCGCACGTGTCGTTCCCCCGTCGGGTGGTCGTCGGTTCGGGGAACGACATTGCCACTGGATGGCACGAAATTGGGCGGCGAGGGGCGGCCTGTGGAAGCCGGAAAACGCTTGTGGACAGGCGTTTGACAGCCACCGGCGCGATCGCGTAACGGCGTGCCGCCGTCAGCGGCAGGGGCGCGTCCGCAGCTCGGCGACGTAGTCGTCCGGGGCGCCCGCGCTCTCGGCGGCGGACGCCATCGCCGCGAGGTACGACGGCGACGGCAGGCCGCCCTCGTAGTCGTTCAGGACGTAGGTCCAGGCGAGCTGCTCGCCGTCGAGCGTCTGCACCCGGAGGTGGATCTTCGAGTAGACGCCCATGCTGACGCCGTCCCAGTCGTCGAGCCGGGTGACGTCCTCGATCGCGACGTCGTAGACGACGACGTACACCTGCGCGCCGAGCTCCTCGACGATCGTCGCCAGCGCGCCCTCCCAGCCGATCGACTCGCCGCCGAACGCGATCCGCCAGCCCACCAGCCAGCCGGTACCCACGGCGGGGCTGTGCGGGCAGCGGAACTTCATCTGGCCCGCGTCCATGTTCGAGCCGTACGCGGCGTAGAGCGCCATGCTGCGAAGATTACGCGGACCCGGCTGGACGAGAGGTGAACGCGTGCGCGTCGTGATCGTGGGTGGCGGACCCGCGGGGTACGAGTCCGCCCTCGTCGCCCGCCAGCTCGGGGCGGAGGTCACGGTCGTGGACCGCGACGGCCTCGGCGGCGCGTGCGTCCTGACCGACTGCGTTCCCTCGAAGACCCTGATCGCGACGTCCGAGGCGATGACGTCGCTGGCGGCCGCGGGCTCGCTCGGCGTGCGGTTCCGCAAGGGCGGCGGCGCGACGTGGGAGGACGAGGACCCCGACTCGCCGCCGGAGGCCGTGTCGGTCGACGCGCCGACGGTGTTCGCCCGGGTGAAGACGCTGGCGCTGGCGCAGAGCCTCGACATCGCGACCCGGCTGGCCCGCGAGGGCGTCAACGTGGTCCAGGGCAGCGGGCGGCTCCTCGACCCGCGACGCGTCGCCGTACGCCGGGTGCACAGCGACGAGGACGACCTACTCGAAGCCGACGTGATCCTGCTCGCGCTCGGCGCGCACCCGCGCGTCCTCCCCGGCGCCGAGCCGGACGGCCGGCGGATCCTCGACTGGCGCCAGGTCTACGACCTGCCGGAGCTGCCAGAACGCCTCGTCGTGGTCGGGTCCGGCGTGACGGGCGCGGAGTTCGCGGGCGCGTTCCAGGCGCTCGGCTCGAACGTTACCCTCGTATCCTCCCGCGACCGCGTGCTGCCCGGCGAGGACGCCGACGCGGCGGCCGTCATCGAGGGCGTGTTCGCGCGCAGGGGCATGACGATCCTCAACGGCGCCCGCGCCGTGTCCGCGACGCGGGTCGACGGCGGTGTCGTCGTGACGTTGGAGGACGGCCGTACGGTCGAGGGGACGCACGCGCTGATGACGGTCGGCTCGGTGCCCTCGACCGAGGGGCTCGGCCTCGCGGAAGCCGGCGTCCGGCTGACCGACGCCGGGTACATCGCGGTCGACAAGGTCAGCCGTACCTCGGTGTCGACCATCTACGCGGCAGGCGACTGCACCGGCGTCCTGATGCTCGCGTCGGTCGCCGCGATGCAGGGGCGGATCGCAATGTGGCACGCGCTCGGCGAGGCCGTCCGGCCGATCAACCTCGGCCACGTCTCCGCCACCATCTTCACCGACCCGGAGATCGCGACCGTCGGCGTGCGCCAGGCCGACGTGGACTCCGGCGCGGTCTACGGCGTCGTCAAGAAGCTGCCGCTGGCCACCAACGCCCGCGCCAAGATGCAGGGCATCACCGACGGCTTCGTGAAGCTGATCTGCCGGCCGGAGAGCGGCAAGGTGCTCGGCGGCGTCATCGTCGCGCCGCGCGCGAGCGAGCTGATCCTGCCGGTCACCATGGCGGTGTCGCTGGGGCTGACCGTCGACCAGGTCGCGCACACGTTCTCGATCTACCCGTCGTTGTCGGGCTCGCTGACCGAGGCCGCGCGCCAGCTGCACCAGGGTTGACCAGACCGGCCTCGGCACGGCGTTCAGCGTGTACTGCACCTGAGCCGTCGATACCGAGCAGGTCGTACGGGGCGTCTGGGATGGAGCGCGTTGTGCACGCAGTTTCTTCGCGGCGCCGGCGGGTGGCGGCCGTCGGGAGCAGGACACGTCCCATGCAGGGCTCTCACCCTAGGGAACGCGGTGTGAGTCCAGATGCCGCGTATCCGTCTACACGCGCGTCACGTCGCGGCTCATGTGTGGACGGTCGGCGCGTGAAAGTACCCCTGGGCAGGGACGCCGTGGTAGGGCGGGCAGTCCCAGAAGATGCCCACGTCGCCCTCGGGCGGGAAGAACGGCGCCAGCAACGGGCAGATGATGGGGTCGATGATGCTTCGCTGCGGCGTCAGGGGCGTTGCGAGCTCGCAACGCGAGGCCGAGTTGGTCGACCAGTTCTGGCTGGCGTCGTCGTAGTACAAGGTCGTGCCGCCGACGAGGTTCACCTGCGTGCAGATGAAGACGTCGTCGCCCGTACCCGCGCTGTACGAGAGGCCCGACGTCGGCTCAACTACCGCAACGTTACCCGAGGTCCGGCTCGTGAAGCTGGCGCCGTCCCCGCCGCTGTGCAGGGCCTCGTTGACCTGAATGCTGCACGTGATGCTCGCCGAGTAGACGATCAACGGATTCGTGTCGTCGCCGAGGCGGAGCGGTCCGCCGAAGAACCCCCCGCTCTGCGTGCCGGACTCAAGGCCGGGGTTCGTCACCGAGGCGAAGCCACACAACGGGCCGGTCGGCTCGGGGGCCGCGTGTGCGGGGAGGGCGAGGACACCAGTCAATCCGGTGGCCGCGAGTAGGGCGAGTCGCTTCATGGTGCCTCCACGCCTGCGCGGGCTCGCGCGGGGGGCGAGGTAGGGTCCGCGGCTGGCAATGCCGCGCACCGTACTGACGACCGACCGACGGGTCAACCGGGGTTGCGCGGCTCGGGCGGAACGGCGGGGACGTCAGGCGATCTCGCAGATCACCGCGCCGCTGGAGACGACCTCGCCCACGGTGGCCGCGAGGCTCGTGACGGTGCCGGCCTTGTGCGCGTTGATCGGCTGCTCCATCTTCATCGCCTCCAGCACGACGACGAGGTCGCCCGCCTCGACGGTGTCGCCCTCGGCGACCGCGACCTTGACGATGGTGCCCTGCATCGGCGACGTCAGCGCGTCGCCGCTAACCGCGGCGCCGGCCTTCGCGCGGCCGGCGCGCCTCGGCGCGGCAGCAGCGGGCCCGGCGACGGCGCCGAGCTCGGCCGGGAGAACGACCTCCAGCCGCTTGCCGCCGACCTCCACGACGACGGCCTCGCGCGGCGCCGCGTCGTCGGCGGATGCGCCTCCGGCGTACGGCGGGATCTCGTTGGCGAACTCCGTCTCGATCCACCGCGTGTGCACGGCGAACGACGCGGCGAACGCCGGGTCCCGCACCACCGCGCGGTGGAACGGCAGCGCAGTCGCGAGCCCCTCGACCTCGAACTCGTCGAGGGCGCGGCGGGAGCGTTCGAGCGCTTCCTCGCGCGTGGCGCCGGACACGATCAGCTTGGCGAGCAACGAGTCGAACGCCTGCCCGATCACCGACCCCGCGCGCACGCCCGAGTCGAGCCGGACGCCCGGCCCCTCGGGCGGCGTCCAGACGGTGACGACGCCGGGCGCGGGCAGGAACGAGCGCCCCGGGTCCTCGCCGTTGATGCGGAACTCGAACGCGTGCCCGCGCGGCTCCGGAGTGCCGTACGTCAGCCGTTCCCCGGACGCGATGCGGAACTGCTCGCGGACCAGGTCGATGCCGGTGACGACCTCGGTCACCGGGTGCTCGACCTGGAGCCGGGTGTTGACCTCGAGGAACGACACCGTTCCGTCCTGGCCGACGAGGAACTCGACGGTGCCGGCGGAGACGTAGCCGGCCTTCTCGCAGATGGCGCGGGCGGCGTCGTGGATGGTCGTCCGCTGCTCCACCGACAGCGCGGGCGCGGGCGCCTCCTCGACCAGCTTCTGGTGGCGGCGCTGCAGCGAGCAGTCGCGGTCGCCGACGACGACGACTGTGCCGTACGTGTCGCCGAGTACCTGCACCTCGACGTGGCGGGGGCGGTCGAGGTACCGCTCGACGAAGCACTCGCCGCGGCCGAACGCGGCCTCCGCCTCGCGCACGGCGGAGGCGTACAGCTCGGGGATCTCCTCGATGGTCCGCGCGACCTTCAGCCCGCGGCCGCCGCCGCCGAACGCCGCTTTGATGGCGACCGGCAGGCCGTGCTCGCGGGCGAACGCCACGACCTCCTCCGCGCCGGTGACCGGATCGGCGGTGCCGGGCACCAACGGCGCCCCGACGGCGAGGGCGATGTGCCGCGCCTCGGTCTTGTCGCCGAGGCGGCGGATCGCGTCGGGCGTCGGCCCGATCCAGGTCAGCCCCGCGTCGATGACGGCGGCGGCGAACTCGGCGTTCTCGGAGAGGAACCCGTAGCCGGGGTGAACGGCGTCGGCGCCCGAGCGCAGGCACGCGTCGAGGACCTTGTCGATCCGCAGGTACGACTCGCCGGGGGTGGCACCGCCCAAGGCGTACGCCTCGTCGGCGACGCGGACGTGTACGGCGTCGAGGTCCGGCACGGCGTAGACGGCGACGCTGGCCAGGCCGTGGTCGCGGCAGGCGCGCGCGACGCGTACGGCGATCTCGCCCCGGTTGGCGAT
This sequence comes from Frankiaceae bacterium, assembly GCA_030840645.1. Classification (GTDB taxonomy): domain Bacteria; phylum Actinomycetota; class Actinomycetes; order BP-191; family BP-191; genus BP-191. The sequence continues at coordinate 22,794 of JAVEEC010000109.1, read as the reverse complement.
GAGAACCTTGCGCATTCGTGGAAGTCTAGGGTGCCTGAGACACTGTGCCCGACACCCCCTGTACGAACGAAGGAGACTCCGTGGCCCGCTACGGCCTCGTGACGACTTGTGCCGCCGTGGCGCTCGCCGCGACCGCCTGCACGCTGCCCGAGGCGCCCGCCCGCGAGCAGCGGACCAACGCCGACGCGGCGCACGGCCAGCCGTACCCGACCCAGGCACCGCCGGTGACCGGCGCGCCGACCCTCGACATCGTCGCGAAGGTCGACCCGTCCTGGGAGAAGAGCCTGTTCACGGCCCGCGCTGGCGTCGTGAACATCTCGTTCACCAGCCCGCCGCAGAGCAACCACAACCTCAACCTCGTCGGCCCGCGGGCGCCGTACCCGCTGGTGTGGGGCGTCGACGCGGGCGCGCCGGCCGAGCACCTGACCTACGCGGTCACGCTGTTCAAGGGCACGTACACGTTCTACTGCTCCGTCCCCGGCCACCGCGCCGCGGGGATGGAGGGCAAGATCGAGGTCACGTAGCCAGCGCGAGGAACTCCGCGCGGCTGCCCGGGTCCGTCCGCAGGACTCCGAGCAGTGCGGACGTGACGGTCGTCGACCCGCGGGCCGCGACGCCGCGCAGCGTCATGCAGGTGTGCTCCGCCTCGACCACGACCCCGACACCGCGCGGCGCGAGCTGCTCGTCCAGCCAGCGCGCGACCTGCGTCGTCATCCGCTCCTGCACCTGCGGCCGCCGCGCGAACAGCTCGACGACGCGGGCCAGCTTGGACAGGCCGAGGATGCGCGCGCCCGGCAGGTAGCCGACGGTCGCGGTCCCGACGAACGGCAGCAGGTGGTGCTCGCACATCGAGCCGAACGGGATGCCGCGCGCGATGACCAGCTCGTCGTACCCCTCGTCGTTCGGGAACGTCGTCAGGGTGAACTCCCGCGGCGTCAGCAGCTCGGCGTACCCGCGCGCCATCCGGGCCGGCGTCCCGGCCAGTGACGGGTCGGAGAGGTCGAGGCCGAACGCCGACAGCAGCGCGGCCGCCGCGTCCTGCGCCGCGTCGAGGTCGACGCCCGGCGGCGGCACGACGCGCAGCGGCGCGCTCACGCCTTCCGCCCGGGCTGCACGTCGGTCTCGCTCGGGTGCCAGACCGGGTGGTCGCCGGCCGTCTCGACGTTGAACCCGTAGTCGAACACCAGGGTGCCGCCGAGGGTCGCGCCGACGGTGACGAGCAGCGCGACGACGACCGAGAGGACGGCGACCGCCGCGGGCGCCGACGCGCGGTCGTCCCACGCGAGGCCGCGCAGGGCCAGCTCGGCGAGGACGAGGAGCGTGACGGCGATCATCGTGATCGCGTGCGCGTTGACGGTGCGCCGCGCCTGCGTGCCCGGCGTGCTCGACCGGTGCCAGTCGGCCCAGCCGGTCAGCGCGGCGAGCACCGACACCGCGGCGCCGCCGAGCAGCGCCCAGGTGCCCGCGACGAACAGCTCGCGCGCGACGGCCGGGTGCCCGCTGTGCAGCGCGAGCGACAGGACGTCGAACGCCGCCGCGAACACGTAGGCGGCGACCGGGATGTCGGTCAACGGCGGGTGGAACGGCTTGCCCGCCCAGCCGCGCAGCCCCTTGAACGAGCGGCCGGAGACGGTGAGCGAGGGGCGGAACGTGAAGTGGCGCATGAGACTCTCCTGTTGACAGGCGACCTGCGGCGGGCGACTCTAAAGACAGTCAAGACTAGTTTTAGAACGGGTGTCAATGGCCGGTGAGGGAACGCAGGCGTGGACGCTCGTCGACCTCCTCGCGGAGCCGACGCGGCGCGCCGCGTACGACGCGCTCCGCGCCGCCCGCGCGCCGATGACGCGCGACGAGGTCGCGGCGGCCGTCGGCGTGACCAGGCAGCTCGCGGCGTTCCACCTCGACCAGCTCGCCGAGGCGGGGCTGCTCGACGTCGACTACGCCCGCCCGCCGGGCCGCAGCGGCCCGGGCGCGGGCCGGCCGTCGAAGCGGTACGCCGTCGCGGCGCGCGACGTCGCCGTCAGCGTGCCGCCGCGGCGGTACGACCTCGTCGCGCGGATCCTCGCGGCCGGCATCGCCGCGGGCGGCGACCCGACGGACGCGACGCTGGCCGCCGCCGAGGCCGAGGGCCGGCGGGTCGGCGAGGTCCACCGCCGGGCCAAGCCGTTGTCACGCCGCGCCAGCCTCGCCGCCGCCGCGAACGTTCTCGCCGAGCTCGGCTACGAGCCGGCCGTGCAGCGCGGGACGGTGCTGCTGCGCAACTGCCCGTTCGACGCCGCGGTGCAGGTCGCGCCGGAGCTGGTGTGCGGGATGAACCAGCGGTTCGTCGCCGGCCTGCTCGACGGCATGAACGCCGACCCCCACGTCACGCCGCTGCTCCGGCCCGCGCCGCCCGACTGCTGCGTGCGCATCGCGACGCGCCCGTAGTGCGCACGGCGTTCGTCTTCTCGGGCGGCGGGAGCCTCGGCGCGGTCCAGGTCGGGATGCTGCTCGCGCTCGCCGAGCGGGGCGTCACGCCGGACCTCCTCGCGGGCACGTCGGTCGGCGCGCTGAACGCCGCGTGGACCGCGGCGCGGCCGGGTCTCGACGGCGCGCGCGACCTCGCGGAGATCTGGTCGGGGCTGCGCCGCCGCGACGTCTTCCCCGCGTCGCCGCTGCGGCTTGCGGCGGCGGTGTCCGGTCGCCGCGACCACCTCGTCTCCGCGGCCGGGCTGCGTGCGGTGATCGAGGCGCACCTGCCGTTCCGGCTGCTGGAGGACGCGCCGGTCCCGCTGACCGTCATCGCGACCGAGCTGCTGACCGGCATCGAGGTCGCGCTCGAACGCGGCCCGGCCCTGGAGGCGATCCTGGCCAGCGCCGCGATCCCCGGCGTCTTCCCGCCGGTCGTCGTCGGCGGGCACACCCTCGTGGACGGGGGCGTCGCCAACCACACGCCGCTCTCGCACGCCGTCGCCGCGGGCGCCGACGTCGTCTACGTCCTGCCGACCGGCTACGCCTGCGCGCTCGCCCGGCCGCCGCGCAGCGCGCTCGGCGTCGCGCTGCACGCCGTGACGCTGCTGATGCAGCAGCGCCTCACGGTCGACGTCGCGCACTGCCAGGCCACGGTGGACGTCCGGCTGCTGCCGCCGCTCTGCCCGCTGGCGGTCGCGCCCACCGACTTCGGCCACACCCGCGAGCTGGTCGAACGCGCGCGCGCCACCAGCGGCGAGTGGCTCGCGAAGGGCGACCACACCGGCGACCAGACGCGCTTCCTCGGCCTGCACCGGCACTGAGGCGCGCGTCTACCGGAGTGCCGCCCGCCACGCGCCGGCACCGGGCGGCGGCAGCGCGGCCCGCGGGCGCGGGCGTGACCACGCGGACGGCTCGGCCGCGGCTGCCGCCGCCGGGCGGGACCGCGCCGCGAGCGCGACGACCAGCGCCGCGACCTCCTCGGGCGTCGCGTCGCCGCGGACCACACGCAGGGTGACCGTCACGTCGGGTGACTCATAGCGGGATGTTGCCGTGCTTCTTCGGCGGCAGCGTCTCGCGCTTGGAACGGAGCTGGCGCAGCGCGCGGATCACCTGGCCGCGCGTCTCCGACGGCGCGATGACGGCGTCGACGTAGCCGCGCTCGGCGGCGATGAACGGCGTCGCGAAGTGCAGGTTGTAGTCCTCGACCAGCTCCGCGCGCTTGGCGTCGGCGGCGTCGGGGCCGGCCGACGCGAGCTCCTTGCGGAACACGATGTTGACCGCGCCCTGCGCGCCCATCACGGCGATCTCCGCGGTCGGCCAGGCGAGGTTGACGTCGGCGCGCAGGTGCTTGGAGCCCATGACGTCGTAGGCGCCGCCGTACGCCTTCCGCGTGATGACGGTGACCTTCGGAACGGTGGCCTCGGCGTAGGCGTAGATGAGCTTGGCGCCACGGCGGATGATGCCGTTCCACTCCTGGTCGGTGCCGGGGAGGAAGCCCGGCACGTCGACGAACGTCACGACCGGCACGTTGAACGCGTCGCACGTCCGCACGAACCGCGCGGCCTTCTCCGACGCGTCGATGTCGAGGCAGCCGGCGAAGTGCATCGGCTGGTTCGCGACGACGCCGACGGACCGGCCGTCGATCCGGCCGAAGCCGCAGAGCATGTTCTTGGCGAACAGCGCGTGCACCTCGAGGAACTCGCCGTCGTCCAGGACGTGCTCGATGACGCGGTGCATGTCGTACGGCTGGTTGCTGCTGTCGGGGATCACCGTGTCCAGCTCGACGTCGAGCTCGTCCAGGTCCGTCGCGTCGGCGTACGCGGGCGGCTCGTCCAGGTTGTTGTCCGGCAGGTACGACAGCAGCGCGCGGGCCAGGTCGAGGCAGTCGTTCTCGTCGGCGGCCACGAAGTGCGCGACGCCGGACTTGGTGTTGTGCGTCTGCGCCCCGCCGAGGTCCTCGAACTCCACGTCCTCGCCGGTCACGGTCTTGATGACGTCGGGCCCGGTGATGAACATGTGCGACGTCTTGTCGACCATCAGCGTGAAGTCGGTGATCGCGGGCGAGTAAACCGCGCCGCCCGCGCAAGGACCCATGATCAGCGAGAGCTGCGGCACGACGCCCGACGCCATGACGTTGCGGTAGAAGATCTCGCCGTACAGCCCGAGGGAGACGACGCCCTCCTGGATGCGGGCACCGCCGGAGTCGTTGATGCCGACGACCGGGCAGCCGGTCCGCAGCGCCAGGTCCATGACCTTGACGATCTTCTCGCCGAACACCTCGCCGAGGCTGCCGCCGAACACCGTGAAGTCCTGGCTGAACACGCAGACCTTCCGGCCGCCGACGGTGCCGTAGCCGGTGACGACGCCGTCGCCGTAGGGACGGTTCGCCTCGACGCCGAAGTCGTGCGCGCGGTGCCGCGCCAGCGCGTCGGTCTCGACGAACGACCCCGGGTCGAGGAACGCCTCGACGCGTTCGCGGGCCGTCATCTTCCCCTTGGCGTGCTGGCTCTCGACGGCCTTCGCCGACCCGGCGTGGACCGCCTCGTCGCGCTTGTGCAGCATCCGCGCGAGCTTGCCCGCGGTCGTGTGCAGGTCGACGGGGGGAACGGCCGGTGCGCTGTCGCTCATGGCTCGTATCGTAGGGGCGCGATGGACCTCGCCCCGCGCCCTGAGCGACCCGCGTACACCGACCTCGACCGGCCGCCGTTGCAGGCCCGGGCGCTGACCCGCGCGATCCTGGCGGCGCCGCCGTGGCGCGAGGTGCACGTCCTGCAGTCCGTCGCCTCGACCAACGACCTCGCGGTGACGGCCGCGCGGGCCGGCCAGGCCGAGGGGATGGTCGTCGTCGCGGAGCACCAGACCGGCGGCCGGGGACGGCTCGACCGGCAGTGGGTGTCGCCGCCGCGCGCGGGGCTGACGTTCACTGTGTTGCTGAGGCCGGGTGTCGCTCCCGCGGTACGGCCGTGGCTGCCGATGCTGCTCGCGGCCTGCGCCGCCGAGGCGGTGTCCGCGCGCTGCGACCTCGACGTGTCGTTGAAGTGGCCGAACGACCTCCTCGTCGGCGGCCGCAAGGTGGGCGGCGTCCTGGCCGAGTCGACCGGCGACGCGGTCGTCGTCGGCATCGGGATCAACGTCTCCACCCGCAGCGACGAGCTGCCCCGCGACGACGCGACGTCGCTGTCACTGGAGACGGCACGGCCCGTGGACCGGGGCCCGCTGCTGCTCGCGCTGCTCCGCGCGATGGGGTCGGCGTACGTGCACTGGAACGGCGACGCGGAGGCCGCGCGGTCGCGGTACCTCGAACGCTGCGACACCGTCGGCCGCGCGGTGAGCGTGCTGCTACCGGGCAACGCAGTGCTGGCCGGGGAGGCGACCGACGTCGACGCCACCGGGCGGCTCGTCGTGACGGCGCCCGACGGCGTGACGACCGCCGTCTCGGCGGGCGACGTCGTACACGTCCGCCCGGCCTGACGGCGTTACGCGACGCGGTACGTCTTCGAGTCCGGCGACTGGACGCTGCCGTCCTTCGCCGAGGACTCCCACGCGGTGAACACGACGGTGCCGTGCGCCGACGCCGGGAGCGTGACGGCGACCGTGTAGTCGCCGCGGCCGGGCCCGCCCACGCTGGCGTTGACGAAGCCGTTCTTGATCGGGCTGCCGTCGGTCCTGGTCACCGACCAGGAGACGGTCGCCTCGAACACCGACGCCGACCCCTTGGCCGTGAACGCGTGCCCGACGCTCGCGCCCGGCGCCGGGTCGATGACCCAGACCGCCGCGAGGACGTCCGCCTGCGGCCCGCGGGCGATCGCGCCCGTGGTCGAGACGTGCCCCCACAGCGTCGGCTTCGTCGCGCCGTCGAAGCGGAGCCGGACCGACGTGATGGACGGCGCGGCGGCGCTGACGGTGTGGACGAGCTGCTGCAACGACGCGCGCTCGGTCGCCGTGCCCGCCGTCACGGCGCGCGCGCTGGCGGAGAGGTCCACGGTCGCGGTGGCCCCCGACACGGAGACGCCGCGAACGGTCGTCGCGCGCGGCCAGAGCGACCGGTAGTCCGAGTCGAGCGGCGTGAGGTGCAGCATCGCCTCGACCGCGGACCGGATCACGGCTGTCGACCTCGGTACGGTACGGAACTCGCGGTACAGCACCGGCCGCGACGCGGGTCCGCCGAGGTAGTACACGGCCGCGCGCATCGTCCCCGCGGGCGTCGCGCTCGCGGAGACAGCGCCGACCGGGTGGGAGGCCGTCGCTGCCGTGGTCGCGGGCGCGCTCGACCCGGGAACGACACCGGAGGTCGACGGCGACGAGGACCGGCTGCACGCCGTCAGCGCGACGGTGGCGAGTGCGGCGGCGTACAGGCGGCGGTTCATGGTGGCTCCTCGGTCGACAGCGCCGTTTCCTACCGCGACAGACGCGCGGAGTGGGGGAGAAGTTGCAGCCGTTCGTGTCACGATCCGTACACGCGACGGAGAGGGGACGTGCCGTGGGCTACCCGAGGCGGCTGCTGAACGAGGACGAGGACGTCGTCTTCGACCTGCACCCGCACTGGAAGGCGCTGGTCGTGCCGTCGCTGCTGGCGCCGGTCGTCGTGTTCGCGGCGACGTTCGGGGCCGGCAAGGTCCCGAAGGGCTCGGCGCAGGGCAAGCTGCGGCTCGCGATCGCGCTGCTCGCAGTGGTGGCGTTCGGCTGGTTCGTCGTGCGGCCCTACGTCGTGTGGTTCACGACGCACTTCGTCGTGACGACCCGGCGGGTGCTGATGCGCGAGGGGCTGATCGCGCGCAAGGGCCGCGACATCCCGATCTTCCGGATCAACGACGTGACGTTCTCGCACACGGTCGTCGAACGGCTGTTCGGCGCGGGCACGCTGGTCGTGGAGAGCGCCGGCGAACGCGGCCAGGTGACGTTGCACGACATTCCCCACGTCGAGGACGTGCAGCGGGAGATCTACACGCTGATGGACGCCGACGACGCCCGCCGCCGCGGCGGGCCCGCGCCCGACCCGGAGGGGTAGCCGATCTGGCTACACTCACCCGCTATGACACGACTCCTCCTGGTTGCGGCCACGTTCGCGGGTGCCGCGTTCCTCGCCGCCCCCGCCCAGGCCACGTCCTGCGACCTGCACTGCACGGTCGCCAAGGTGTGCGGCGCCGACGACAGCTGTCACGGCGTCCAGCGCTGCTACTACTGGACCGACTACCCGACCTGCATCTACCCCTAGCGGTAGGGCTCGACCTCGGGCCGGTCGTCGCGCGTCGGGTCCTCCGCGGCCTGCGTCGCGTCGGTCGTCTCGGGAACGTCCTCGTCGGCCTGCTCGGCCGCGGCGACGCGATGGTCGACGCCCGCGTTCTCGGTCATGGGCGAGGTTTACCCCGTCCCGCCGCGGTGTAGCCTCGCCCACCGTGACGGGCAACGAGACCGGGTACGGCCAGATCGTCGTCCGCCGCGACGGCAACATCGCCGAGATCGTCCTCAACCGCCCCGAGGCGCACAACGCGATCTCCACGGCGATGGCCGGGGCGCTCGCGCAGGCGTGCGCCGACGTGGCCGCCGACCGCCGGGTCCGCGCGGTCGTGCTGTCCGCGGCCGGCGACAAGGCGTTCTGCGTCGGCGCGGACCTCAAGGAGCGCAACGGCTTCAGCGACGCCGACCTGATGCGGCAGCGCCCGGTGTTCCGCGCGGCGTTCGGCGCGCTGCTGGACCTGCCGCAGCCGGCCGTGGCGGCGGTGTTCGGGTACGCGCTCGGCGGCGGCTGCGAGTTCGCGCTCGCCTGCGACCTGATCGTCGCCGAGGAGACCGCGGTGCTCGGCCTGCCCGAGGTGACGGTCGGCGTCGTCCCTGGCGGCGGCGGTACGCAGACGCTGGTCCGCCGCGTCGGCTACTCGCGCGCGGCCGACCTGATCCTCACCGGGCGGCGGGTGCCGGCGACCGAGGCGTTCGAGCTCGGCATCGCCAACCGGCTGGTCCCCCCGGGCACCGCCCGCGAGGCGGCGGTGAAGCTCGCGGAGCACATCGCGAAGAACTCCCCGGTCGGCACCCGCGCCGCGAAGCAGGCGCTGCGGCTCGGGTCGACCCTCGACCTCAGGGCCGGGCTCGACGTCGAGGACGCGGCCTGGCGCGGCGTCGCGTTCTCCGGCGACCGCCGCGAGGGCGTGGCGGCGTTCAACGAGAAGCGCGAGCCGCAGTGGCCCGGCGAGTGATACTGGCCCGGTGAGCGACCTCCCCCCCGCGCTGTCCCTCCGTGAGGTCGGCCCGCGCGACGGCCTGCAGAACGAGGACCCGGTCCCGACCGCGTCGAAGGTCGCGTTGATCGACGCGCTCTCGCGGACCGGCGTCGGCCGGATCGAGGCGGTGTCGTTCGTCCACCCGAAGGCCATCCCGCAGATGGCCGACGCGGACGAGGTCTGGCAGCGGATCGACCGCGACCCGACCGTCCGCTACTCGGCGTTGGTACCGAACCTGAAGGGCGCCGAACGCGCTCTGGCGCAAGGGTTCCGGGAGATCGAGGTCGTCGTCTCCGCGTCCGACACCCACAACAGGAAGAACGTCAACCGCTCGACCGAGGAGTCGTTGGACGACGTCGCGGCCGTCGTCGCCGCGGCGCACGACGCGCATGCCACCTGCCAGGTGATCGTGTCGACGGCGTTCGGCTGCCCGTACGAGGGCGACGTCCCCGTCGAACGCGTCCTCTGGGCCGCGGGCCGCGCGGTCGCGGACGGCGCCGACGGGCTGTCGTACGGCGACACGACCGGGATGGCGACGCCGACCCGGGTGACGGCACTCGTGGGCGAGACGCGGATGGCGTACGCGGAGACGCCGTTGAACCTGCACTTCCACAACACCCGCGGCACCGGCCTCGCGAACGTCCTCGCGGCGCTGCAGCTCGGCGTCACCGACTTCGACGCGTCGGTGGGCGGGCTCGGCGGCTGCCCGTACGCGCCCGGCGCGACGGGCAACGTCTGCACGGAGGACCTGGTGCACATGGTCGAGGACATGGGCGTGGCGACCGGCGTCGACCTCGACGCGCTGCTCGACGCCGCGCGGCTCGCGGAGGCCCTGGTCGGCCGGACGCTGCCGTCGCAGGTGCTGCGCGCGGGCCCGCGGACGCGGCGTTCGGCGTAGCGCGCGGAAGGGATTCGCCGCGTTTCCGCGTAAAATAGGACGAACCACAACTCAGCGGCTAGGGGACACCGATGAAGCGCCCGTCCGTGACCAGGATCAGCCTCGCGCTCGCCGCCTCCGGCGCGCTCGTCCTGCTCGCCTCCGCCGCTCCCGGCGCGGGGGTGGCGACCGCAGGGCACGTGGCCGGGCCCGGCGAGGTGGTGCTGCCCGCGGGGCAGGGCATCGCGGGCGACTACGAGCCGGACCTGGTGCTGCCCGACGCGACGATCGCCAACCTCGACGCCGCCGGCAACCAGCACCTCTACGCCCAGCAGGCCGCCGCGCTGCCGCAGGTCGCGCCGGGCCTGAAGTGGCAGAACGTCGGCCCGTACGGCCAGGACGACCCGGCCGACTACCCGACCGGCTCGCTGCGCTTCGCGCGCAACGCGGGCATGGGCAGCGTCGTCAAGGTCGACCCGAGCGACGCGTCGGGCAACTCCGTGTACGTCGGCAACATGGGCGGGCTCTGGTACACCAACGACGCCGGGGCGCACTGGAAGGTGCTGAGCGACTCGTTCAGCCGCGGCGCGGTCGGGGCCATCGGCATCGACGCGCGCGACCCCGACAACCTCTACGTCGGCACCGGCATCGGCTACCTCACGACGTCGGGCGACGCACCCGGCAGCGGCATCTGGGTCAGCCACGACAAAGGCAAGACGTGGACCCGGCCGGCCAAGAACATCCGCGGGTACGCGACCAACGACATCGCGGTCACGCCGGACGGCATCCTCGCGGGAACCAGCGACGGCCTGTACCGCTCGACCGACGACGGCGCGTCGTTCACCCGCGTCAACCTGAACGACAACGCGACGCACACCGCGCCCGCGACCGGCGCGTACGCGAACTGGATCAGCGCGATCGCGGTCAACCCGCTCCACCCGGACCGGATCGTCGTCGCGGTCGGCCTCTCGCAGGGCAAGAAGCCGGGTCCGGACAACCAGCCGCTGTCGCCGGGCAACGGCCTGTACCTGTCGACCCACGGCCTCACCGGGCCGTTCGACTACATGACGACCAGCAGCCAGCTCACCAACCCGACCGCGTCGACCGACCCGATCGGCCGGATCATGCTCTCGTGGGTCAAGGACCCCGCCACCAATGACGCCACGGTGCTCTGGGCGATCGTCTCCGACGCGAAGCTCGCCTACGGCGGCTCGACCAGCGCCGCCGACCTGGTGACGACCACCACCGGCAAGAGCGTCAACCAGACCAGCACCCAGCTCAACGGCCTCTACCGCTCGGACGACGACGGCGCGAACTGGGACGTGAAGGCGACGCCGCACTCGCTGACGGCAAGCATCAACGACGGCCTCGGCGTGTACCCGGCGCTCGGCTACGGCATCGGCGTGCAGGCGTCGTACAACCTCTGGGTGCAGGGCGACCCGCGCGACCCCAACCAGGTGTACTTCGGGCTCGAAGAGGTGTTCCAGTCGATCCGGCCGACGACCAGCGGGCCCGGCCTGTCCGACTACGAGATCATCCAGCGGTACTGGGACGTCTGCGGCTCGACGACGTACCTCGAGAACCTCTACAAGGGGCAGTCCTGCCCGGACCAGACGCCGTACCTCGGCGGCGTCTCGACGCACCCGGACCAGCACGCCGGCACCCTGGTGTCGACCGCCGGCGGCGTGCGGATGTACACCGGCAACGACGGCGGCTTCTTCCGCCAGGACAGCCATGTGCTCCAGACCGGGGAGAACGCGTTCGACAACGACAACTGGACCGCGATGAACACGCTGCCGACGGTCCAGGCGTGGAAGACCGCGCGGAAGCCCGACGGCGAGTTCCTGACGGCGCTGCAGGACAACGGCGGCGGCTTCTTCGCCCCCGGCGGGACAGGCACGCTGGTGAGCAGCGGCGACGGCGTCAACGCGGTCGCGACGTCGAACCCCGACGTCTGGTACCTGTCCGCGCAGGGCGCGATCGTGTACGTGACGACCGACCACGGCAAGACCATCCGCGCGATCCCCGCGGACCTCGCCGGACCCGGCTTCCTGAGCCCGCTCGCGATCGACCCGACCGACGAGAACCACCTCGCCGTCGCGGGCCGCGACGTCCACGAGACGACCAAGGGCCCGAACACGACGACCACCCTGGATCCCCTGCTGTACACGGTGATCCAGACCGACTGGGCGCAGTCTTTCGACGCGGGCACCAGCCCGGTGTCGAAGGCCGCGTACGGCGCGCAGGCGCTCGCCATCCGCGGCCCCGCGGTCTACGCGGCGATGTGCGGGCTCTGCCGCAACACCCTCGGCGACGTGGCGCTGGTCCACGCGACCGTCGCGACCAACGTCGGCAAGGACGGCTGCGAGCCGAAGAAGGCGACGACCGACTGCTGGCACCTGGCCGAGGGCAACGGGCTGCCGCACAACTCGATCTGGAACCTCGCGATCGACCCGACCGACACCAAGACGATCTACGTCGCGCTGAACAACAACTCGCAGATCGGCTACGACCCGGCGGTCGGCGGCACCCAGCGGATCATGGTCAGCCACGACGCGGGGGAGTCGTTCACCGACATCACCGGCAACCTCCCCCGCTCGCAGGCGCGCGACATCGTCGTCCGCGACGGCAGGCTGGTCGTCGCGACCGACAACGGCGTGTTCATGGGGCCGAAGACGGGGAGGTTCTGGTCGCGGCTCGGCAAGGGCGTCCCGCCGGTGCGGGTGTTCGACCTGGACCTCGACTCGACCGGCCGCTACCTCACCGCGTCGGTCTACGGCCGCGGCATCTGGGTCCTCGACTTCAAGGCGCAGGCGCCGTCGTCGTCGGGTCCCGGTCCGAAGGGCGAGCCGCAGAAGCCGAAGCCGCAGGGCGGCAAGGGCCTGCCGGCGACCGGCGCGAACGCCGCGGTCGCCGCGCTCGCGACGCTGCTGCTGGCGACGGCGGTCGTGGCCCGGCGGGTGCGCCGGGCGGTGTAGCCGGGCGGTGTAGCCGGCGGCGGTAGTCTCGCCCGCGTGACCGACACGACCCCGTCCTCCGTTCACGGGCACCCGCCCCTGCCCGAGCTGCGGGCGGGCGCCGAACGCGGCGGCCACCCGAAGTACCACGAGGCGAACGCCGCCAAGGGCAAGCTGTTCGCGCGCGAGCGGATCGCGCTGCTGACCGACGAGGGGTCCTTCGTAGAGGACGGCCTCTACGCGAACGTCCTCGCCGGCGACCTGCCCGCGGACGGCGTCGTCACCGGGCTCGGGCGGATCGACGGGCGCCCGGTCGCCGTGATGGCGAACGACTCCACGGTGAAGGCCGGGTCGTGGGGCGCGCGGACGGTCGAGAAGATCATCCGGATCATCGAGACGGCGTACCGCACCGGCGTGCCGATGGTGTACCTCGTCGACTCGGCCGGCGCGCGGATCACCGACCAGGTCGACCTGTTCCCCGGCCGCCGGGGGGCGGGGAAGATCTTCCACACGCAGGTCCGGGCGAGCGGCTCGATCCCGCAGGTCTGCGCGCTGTTCGGGCCGAGCGCGGCGGGCGGCGCGTACATCCCGGCGTTCTGCGACATCGTCGTCATGGTCGACGGCAACGCCTCGATGTACCTCGGCTCCCCGCGGATGGCCGAGATGGTCGTCGGCGAGAAGACGACGCTGGAGGAGATGGGCGGCGCGAAGATGCACTGCTCGGTCTCCGGCTGCGGCACGCACCTCGCCAAGACCGAGCCCGAGGCGCTGGACGTCGTCCGCAGGCACCTGTCGTACCTCCCGGCGAACTACCTGGGCGTGCCGCCGAGCGCCGAGCCCCGCGAGCCGAAGGCCGGGATCGACCTGCGCGCCCTGGTGCCGGTCGAGGAGCGCAAGGCGTTCGACATGCGCCGCTACGTCCAGGGCCTGGTCGACGAGGGCTCGTGGTACGAGATCCACGCGCTCTGGGCGCGCGAGCTGGTCGTGGGCTTCGGCCGGCTCGGCGGCGAGGTCGTCGGCGTCGTCGCCAACAACCCGATGCAGAAGGGCGGCGTGCTCTTCGTCGACAGCGCGGACAAGGCGACGAAGTTCATCTCGCTCTGCGACGCGTTCAACGTCCCGCTGCTCTTCCTGTCCGACGTCCCCGGCTTCATGATCGGCTCAGCCGTCGAGCGCCAGGGCATCATCAGGCACGGCGCCAAGATGATCACGGCCGTCTCCGAGGCGACCGTCCCGAAGGTCTCGGTGATCGTGCGCAAGGCGTACGGCGCCGGGCTGTACGCCATGGCGGGGCCCGGCTTCGAGCCGGATGCGTGCATCGCGCTGCCGACCGCGATGATCGCGGTGATGGGGCCCGAGGCGGCGATCAACGCCGTCTACGCCAACAAGATCGCGGCGATCGAGGACGAGGCGGAGCGGGCGGCGTACGTCACCGAGAAGCGCGAGGAGTACGAGACCGACATCGACGTCGTCCACCTGGCGAGCGAGCTGGTCGTCGACGCGATCGTCGAGCCGGAGGACCTGCGGGGCGAGCTGATCGCGCGGTACGCGGCGTACCGCGGCAAGGACCGGTCGTTCTCCCGGCGCCGCCACGGCGTGACGCCGGTCTGACGTTCACCCCGACGCGGGGCCGCCGGCGGCGAGCGCGCGAGTGGTGAGGACGACGAGGGCCGCCGTCCAGGCTAGCGGCGCGGGTCCCGCGGGCGAGCCGTCGGGCAGCACCTTCTCGGGAACGCTGCCCCACGGCGTGCGGTGCCGGTCCAGCCAGTCCAGCCAGCGTTCGGCGACGCGGCGCCGGCCGAGGTGGACGGCCGTTAGCGCGACCAGCGCCGTCTCCGGCGTCCACGAGACGCCGTCGGCCCGCCAGCCGGCGCCGGGGGCCAGCCCCCCGCCCGGGCGCAGCGCCTCGATCTGGTACCGCTCCCACGCCGCGACGACGGGCGCCGGGTCGGCGAGGGAGACGAACGGCGGCAGCAGGAAGCAGACGGCCGCGTCGACGCCCCCGGACCGGGCGTACCGCTGGTACCCGCCGGGTCCGAACGACCGGACGACGGCGGCCTCGAGCCGGCGGGCCGAGGCGCCGGACCACCGCGCGCGGTCCGCCTCGCCGAGGCGGGTGTACACCCGCGCGCTCGCCTGCAGCCCGGCGAGCAGCGGCGCGGCGGTGCCGAGCGTGAGCCTGGTCTCCGGCGCCTCCCAGTAGTCGGGCGAGGGCCTCGGCAGGCCGGTCCGGCGCGGGACCTCGCGCCGCGCGAACCGGGTCGCGCGGTCGAGCAGGGGCCGGAACTCCGCGAGCGCGGCGGTGTTGGGCTCGCGCCCGATCACCTGGTCGAGGGCCCAGAGCGCCCAGCCGGCGCCGTCGCTCTGCCGCGGCCGGTCGTCCGGTGCGCCACGCCCGTCGAGCAGGTACCGCGCCTCGAAGCCGCCGTCCTTCTCCTGCACGCGCTGGAGGAACGCGAGGACGCGGTGCGCGTCGGCGCGGTGCCCCGTCGCCGCCAGCGCCGCCGCCGCGAAGGCCGCGTCGCGCGGCCAGGTGTAGCCCCACTTCTCCCCGGCCCCGCCGACCGGTCCGCCCCAGTTGTTCGACCGCGGCGTCAGCGCGCCCAGGTCGATCGTGGCGTACCGCGCCATGTCGGCCCACCGGGTGCCGCCGGCCGGGACCCGGCCGAGCGCGAGCCAGCGCAGGCTCTGCGGGCGGACGCCGGTGCCCCGGTACTCGGCCGAGGTCGCGAGCCGCGGCGTAACGGGACGTGGCGTACCGGGACGGGGCGCCGGCGCGACGACGCCGCCCTGGACCGCGCTCGCGGCCAGCGCCGTCGCGACCACCCACCGCCTGCCGCGCACCGCCGACCCCCTCCGCTGGTTCGGCCGAGTCTGGCAGACGGGACCCTCGCGCGGCCGCCAGGGAGAGTTGGCCAGCGGCCGCGCGAGGCGGGGCGCCTGGGTCGAACGGCCCCGTCGTCCGACCACAGGCCGGGCCCCGTACAGAGCAGTACGACTGGGGAGGGGGTTTTGTTACTGGCTTCTTTACGCCGTCGTGGAGATTGCCGCCTCGGCGGCCGTCGGGACGCCCGGCTCGTTCGGCAGGAAGACCCACCGCTTGAACGACCAGAACCGCCACAGCGTGCCGAGGACCAGGCCCACACCGTTGGCGGCGACGTTGTCCGCGAGCTTGCTGGTGAAGCCCAGGGCGTAGTGCGACACGCCGAGGCAGATCTCGACGATGACCAGGCCGACGCCGCACAGGATGACGAACAGCACGTACTCCCGGCGGACCCCGGTGCGGGCGCGGTGGGCGAACGACCAGTGCCTGTTCATGAAGTACGAGCTGGTCGCGGCGACCGTGGTCGCGAGCGCCTTGCTGGTCAGCGGGCCGACGTCCTGGTGCAGCAGCCAGTTGAACAACGCGATGTCCAGCGCGGCGTTGAACGCGCCGACGACGCCGAACTTCGCCATCTCGTGGATGAGCACCTGGAAGCGCTGGTAGAGCGCGCGGACGACCTGCACGCGTCGAGCGTAACGGGCCGCGTGGGAGACTCTGCGCGATCCCGCCCTTGGAGGAGAACGCCGTGATCGACATCCGGCTCGACGACGAGCAGGAGACGTTCCGCAAGACCGTCGAGCAGTTCGCCCGAACGGTCGTCGCGCCGCGTGCCGAGCAGATGGACGAGACGGGCGAGTTCCCGTACGACATCGTCCGCGCGATGGGGGAGCTGGGGCTGTTCGGGCTGCCGTTCCCCGAGGAGTACGGCGGGATGGGCGGCGACTACTTCACGCTCTGCCTGGCGCTGGAGGAGCTGGCCCGCGTCGACTCGTCCGTCGCCATCACGCTGGAGGCCGGCGTCTCGCTCGGCGCGATGCCGGTGTACCGGTTCGGCACCGAGGAGCAGAAGCGCGAGTGGCTGCCCGCGCTCTGCTCGGGCGAGGCGCTGGGGGCGTTCGGCCTGACCGAGCCCGGCGGCGGCTCCGACGCTGGCGCGACGCGGACCACCGGGCTGCTGGACGGCGGCGAGTGGCTGATCAACGGCACCAAGTGCTTCATCACCAACTCCGGCACCGACATCACCCGCCTGGTCACCGCGACCGTCGTGACCGGCGAGGAGTTCGACGGCCGCAAGGAGATCTCGTCCATCCTCGTGCCGGTGCCGCGGCCCGGGTTCAGCGCGTCGAAGAAGTACTCGAAGATCGGCTGGCACGCGTCCGACACCCGGGAGATCGTGTTCACCGACTGCCGCGTGCCCGAGGAGAACCTCCTCGGCGAGCGCGGGCGCGGCTACGCCAACTTCCTCTCCATCCTGGACGAGGGCCGGATCGCGATCAGCGCGCTGGGCGTGGGCCTGGCGCAGGGCTGCGTGGACGAGTCGGTGAAGTACTCGAAGGAGCGGGAGGCGTTCGGGCGGCCGATCGGCAAGTTCCAGGCGATCGCGTTCAAGATCGCCGACATGGAGATGCGGGCGCACACCGCGCGGCTCGCGTACTACGCGGCGGCCGCGAAGATGCTGCGCGGCGAGCCGTTCAAGAAGGACGCGGCCATCGCCAAGCTGTACTCCTCGGAGATCGCCGTGACGAACGCTCGCGAGGCCGTTCAGGTGCACGGCGGGTACGGCTACATCAACGAGTACCCGGTCGCGCGCTACTACCGCGACTCGAAGATCCTGGAGATCGGCGAGGGGACGAGCGAGGTCCAGCGGATCCTCATCGCCAGGGAGCTCGGCGTCTAGGGTCAGGCGGCGCCGAGCAGTGCGGGGATGTCCTGTGCCGGGCAGCGGTTGACGACGACGGTCAGCCCGGCGGCGCGGGCCCGCTCCAGCGCGGCCTCGTCGGGGAACACGCCGAGCTGCGCCCAGACGGCCTTCGCGCCGATGGCGACCGCCTCGTCCACGTGCGCCCCCGCGTCCTCGGAGCGGCGGAACAGGTCGACCACGTCGACCGGGCGCGGCACGTCCGCGAGCCTCGGGTAGCAGCGCAAGCCGAGGACGGTGTCGTACGACGGGTTGACCGGGATGACGTCGTAGCCGCGTTCGAGGAGGAACGCCGCCACCGAGTGGCTCGACCGCCACGGGTCGTTGGAGGCGCCCACGACGGCCCAGCAGCGCGAGTCGGTGAGCACCCGGCGGGCCGTGGCGTCGTCCGTACGCATGAGCCGAGCCTACGTCAGCAGGCGACCAGGCCCGGGCGCTCGGCGACCTCGGAGAGGACGCCGGAGAGGTGCCCCAGCGCGTGCGGCAGGTCGGCGACCGGCCGGGCCGGCGTCGCGACGTACCACTCCAGCAGCGCGACCGCCTCGCCGCCGGCGAACACCGGGCAGGCCACGGCGCCGACGATGCCCGCGGCGGAGGCTGCGGAGTGCACGGCGCTGCCGCGCAGCGCGTCGAGGTCCCCGACCCACTGCGTGGCCTGGCGTTCGAGGGCGAGCGCGAGGTGGCCGCCGACCGGGCCGGCGGACGTGCCCGCGCAGGCGTTGCGCAGCGCGTGCAGCCGGGTCTCGTCCGGCCCGACCCAGAGGCCGGAGGACTGCCAGGAGTCGGAAGGCCCGGCGGGAACCCAGGCGTGACCGGCAACGTAGCCGCGCTCGGCGGCGACGTCGCGCAGCACCACCCCCATCGCCGTGTGGAGGTCACCTGCGCCGCGCGCGGCGGCACCGGTCCACTCGACGAGGTGCATCAGCGCACGCTCGGGGATGGTGACCCAAAGGTTCCGGTTTCGTCGCACCATGGCGGAGAGGATCGGCCCTGGGCGGCGTACCTCCGGTCACCCGAACGGGTGAACGGGCCGTGCGCTACAGCACCCGCACGCCGAGCGCGGCGAGGCGTTCGACCAGGTCGGCCCGGCCGGTGAACACCTCCGCGTGCATGCCTGCGCGCCGCGCGCCGTCGACGTTCTCCGGCCGGTCGTCGGTGAAGAAGCACTCGCCCGGCGCCATGCCGAGCACCGTGGCCGCATGCAGGTAGATCGCCGGGTCGGGCTTCGCCAGGCCGATCTGCGCGGACGAGAACACCATGTCGAACGCGCCCACCAGCTCGTGGTGGGCGAGGTGCTCGTCGAGCTGGTCGGTGGCGTTCGAGAGCAGCGCGACCGTGGCGACCTCGCGCACGGCCGCGACGAGCGACACCATCTCGCGGTCGAGGCGGCCCGCGTACCGGAAGTACACGTCGGCTCCGACCTCGGCGCCGGGCCCGTGCTCCTCGACCAGCGCGCGGGCCACGGCGTCGGCCCACTGCCGCGCGGTCACCGCCCCGACCTGGGTGAGGGCGAACTCGGGGACCGTGTACGCGACCTTCTCGATCGCGCCGGGTGGCAGTCCCGCGGCCTCCTCGCCGGCCCGCGCCCCCACGTCGTCCCAGTGCCTGATGACCCCGTCCATGTCGAACAGGACCGCCCGCACCGTCACGGGCGGCCCAGGGCGCGGTAGGTCCAGCCGGCGTCGCGCCAGCGGGCCGGGTCGAGGGCGTTGCGGCCGTCGACGATGCGGCGTTCGCGCACGACGCCGGAGATCGCCGCCGGGTCCATGTCGCGGAACTCGCGCCACTCGGTCAGGTGCAGCACGACGTCCGCGCCGGTCGCGGCCTCGACGGCGCTGTCGGCGTAGCGCAGCTCCGGGTGCAGGCGCCGCGCGTTGTCCATCGCGGCCGGGTCGTAGACCGTCACGGTGCCGCCGGAGCGATGGATGGTGCTGGACACGTCGAGCGAGGGGGAGTCGCGGATGTCGTCGGAGTTCGGCTTGAACGCCGCCCCCAGCACCGCGATCCGCATCTCGTGGAACGACCCGCCGACCAGCTCGCGCGCCAGGTCGACCATGCGTGCGCGGCGGCGCTGGTTGATCGCGTCGACCTCCCTGAGGAACGACAGCGCCTGGTCGACGCCGAGCTCCCCCGCCCGCGCCATGAACGCGCGGATGTCCTTCGGCAGGCAGCCGCCGCCGAAGCCGAGGCCGGCGTGCAGGAACCGCCCGCCGATCCGGGTGTCGTACGACAGCGCCTCCGACAACTTCTTGACGTCGGCGTGCGCGACCTCGCAGACCTCGGCCATGGCGTTGATGAACGAGATCTTGGTGGCGAGGAACGCGTTTGCGCTGACCTTGACCAGCTCGGCCGTCGGCAGGTCGGTGACGACGACCGGCGTGCCCACCTCGATCAACGGCGCGAACACCTCGCGCAGCACCCGCTCGGCGCGGCCCCCGTCGCGGACGCCGAACACCAGCCGGTCGGGGCGGAGCGTGTCCTCGACGGCGAACCCCTCGCGGAGGAACTCCGGGTTCCATGCGAGCTCGACGCCGGCCCCCGCGGGCGCCTCGGCCGCGAGCCGCGCCGCGAGCCGCGCGGCCGTGCCGACCGGCACCGTGGACTTGCCGACGACGACGCACTCGCGGGTCAGGTGCGGCGCGAGGCCGGTGACGACCGAGTCGACGAACGTCATGTCGGCGGCGTACTCGCCGGCCTTCTGCGGGGTGCCCACGCAGACGAAGTGCACGTCGCCGAACGCCGCCGCCTCCGCGTACGAGGTCGTGAAGCGGAGGCGCCCGGCGTCGACGTTCTTGCGGAGGAGCGGCTCCAGACCCGGCTCGTAGAACGGCACCTCGCCGCCGGCCAGCGTCGCGACCTTCGCCGCGTCGACGTCGACGCCGAGCACGTCGTACCCGAGCTCGGCCATGCAGACCGCGTGCGTCGCGCCGAGGTAGCCGGTGCCGAAGACCGTGAGTCGGTGGCTCATGGCCGCACAGACTACCGGCGCTACCAGGCGAGCCCGCGCGCCCGGGGCGTGCCGAGGTCGAGGACCCGGGCCGGCTCGCCCGTGGTCCAGCGGATGATCGAGACGGACGTGGTGCCGCCGCCGCGTTCCACGAACGCGTGGTCGCCGCTCGGGTCGAACGCCACCCGCGAGACCAGGCCGCCGCCGGGCACCGTGAACAGCTCGTGCAGGACCGCGCCGGTGACCGGGTCGACGACGACGACGGTGCTGGTGTCCTGCCGCGCCCCGGCCTGGTCGACGCAGGTCCGCGCCGCGGTGAGATCGGCGGTGAGACCGCGGTACGCAGGTGCCGCGAGGGAGCACTCCACCGCCTGGTCGCGCGCGCCGACGGACTCCCCGAGCGACGGCGGTGCCAGGTAGTCGGCGCCGGGCGCGGTCGTGTCGAGGACGCGGAAACCGAGCGTGCCCCCGCAGCAGAGGCCCGCCGTGTAGGCGAGGTGGCGCGCGTCCGGCGACCAGCTCAGCGACTGGAGGAACAGCTCGCTGCCCGGGTCCGCGCCGCCTGTCCAGACGCGTTCCCTGCCTGTCGTCAGGTCGCGGACCCGCAGCTCGGCGACGGCGCAGCCCGGGCCGGACTCGGCGGCGTAGGCGAGCCGCGTTCCGTCGCGGCTGACGGCGAGGTCCGTGACCCGTCCGGGCACGGTGTATGCACCCTTCGGTTCCTTGGAGGTGATCGTGTGCGAGTCCGGCTCGTACCGCAGCGCCGTCAACGACGTGGTGCAGCCGCGCGCGGGCGACGAGGCCGAGTAGTACGTCCCGTCGCCGACGGCCGTCACGGCGGTCACGGTCCCGTCGGCCGGCCTGGCGCCGCCGCCCCCGTCATCGGGCCGGTCGGACTCCAGGAAGAACGCGGCACCGCTCGTGACCGCGACGACGATGCGGGGCGGCGGGGCGGGAGGCTGGGTCGCGGGCGGGACGGGTCGCGGCGGGGCGCCGCGCGTGACGAGCGCGACCGCGACGACGACGGACGTCGCCGCCACCGCCACCCCGGCCACCGCGAGGCCGGCCCTGAGGCGGTACGACACGCGGCGGGAACGCCGGTCCAGCACCGCTCCGTACGCCGCCGGGTCCTGGGTCACGGCGGCCGCCCGAGCCGAGAACGCGTCCCGCAGCGCGGTTTCGAGGTCATTCATCGCGTCGGCTCCAAGCGGCGGCGTAGCGCGGTCATGCCGCGCGAGGTGTGGGACTTCACGGTGCCGTTCGACAGGCCCATCACGGCCGCGATCTGCGACTCGGTCATGCCCTCCCAGTACCGGAGCACCAGCACCTGCCGTTGCCGGGCCGGGAGCGTACGGACCGCGTCCAGCACGGCGCGCTGGTCGGCGCGGAGCAGCACGTCCTCCTCCGCGGACGGCAGCACCCGGTCGTCCGGGCGGTCGTGCTTGCGGGCGGTACGGAGACGTCGCAGCCGCGACCGCGACAGGTTCAGCACCGTCGAACGGAGGTACGCGAGCGCGCGGTCCGGGTCGGCGAGCGTCCGGCCGTGCAGCCGCGCGAACGCCTCCTGCACCAGGTCCTCGGCGGTCGCGTGGTCGTCGGTGACGAGCACGGCGAGCGCGAGCAGTCGCCGGTAGTTCGCGGCGAACAGGTCGGGGAGGCTCGCCTCGTCCGGCGTCACCACGAAGGCCTCCTGGATGGACGTCATGCCCCAGAGACGCGATGCACGCGAATCGGTTTACATCGTGCCGCCATTACGATGACCGCCGTGAACCCTGACTTCGACACGTACAAGCTGGCCGAGGAGCACGACCTCCTCCGCAAGTCGGTCCGCGCCATGGCCGACGCCAAGATCGCCCCGCGCGCCGCCGCGATCGACGAGAGCGGCGAGTTCCCGTGGGACGTGTTCGAGGAGCTCAAGCGCAACGACCTCCTCGCGATCCACATCCCCGAGGCGTACGGCGGCCCCGGCGCGGACGCCATCTCCAGCGCCATCCTCATCGAGGAGGTCGCCCGCGCCTGCGCCGCGTCGTCGTTGATCCCCGCGGTGAACAAGCTCGGGACGCAGGGGATGCTGCTGGCCGGCGGCGAGGAGGTCAAGCAGGCGTACCTGCCGAAGGTCGCGAGCGGCGAGGGCATGATCTCCTACGCCCTGTCCGAGCCCGAGGCCGGCTCCGACGCCGCGGCGATGAAGACCCGCGCGGTCCGCGACGGCGACTCGTACGTCCTCGACGGCTCGAAGCGCTGGATCACCAACGCCGGCGTCTCGTCGTACTACACGGTCATGGCGGTCACCGACCCGGACAAGGGCGCCAACGGCATCAGCGCGTTCGTCGTCGAGAAGGACGACCCCGGCTTCACCGTCGGCAAGCTCGAGAAGAAGATGGGCATCAAGGGCTCGCCGACGGGCGAGCTGTACTTCGACGCCTGCCGCATCCCGGCCGACCGGATCATCGGCGCCGAGGGGACCGGCTTCGAGACCGCCATGCGGACCCTCGACCACACGCGCGTCACGATCGCCGCCCAGGCCGTCGGCGTCGCGCAGGGAGCGCTGGACTATGCGCTCGGCTACGCGAAAGAGCGCCAGCAGTTCGGCAAGCCGATC
>JAVEEC010000076.1 GCA_030840645.1 Frankiaceae bacterium | reverse complement strand
CGCCGTGGCCGACGCGGTCGGCAGCGAGCTCGGCGGCGCCCCGCCCCGCCGCGGCCGCCGCCGTTGAGCGGGTCCGGCCTGCTGCTGGTCGGCCTGGCGATGGTCGCCGGCCTGGCCGGGACCGTCGTCCCCCTGCTGCCCGGCCTCCCCGTGATCTGGCTGGCCGGGCTGGTGTGGGCGGCGTCGACGGGCGGCCCCGGCGCCTGGCTGGTGCTCGCGCTGCTCACCGCCCTCGCGGTGGCGGGGACGGTCGCGCACTACGCGGTCCCGGCCCGCTCCGTGGGCGCCGCGGGCGCGCCCCGCTCGACGCTGCTGCTCGGCGGCGTGGGAGCGTTCGTGGGGACGTTCGTGATCCCGCTGGTCGGCTTCGTGGTGGGCGGCGTGCTCGGCGTCTACCTCGCGGAGTGGGCCCGCACCCGCGACCCGCGCACCGCCTGGTCGTCGACGCGCCAGGTGCTCAAGGCGTTCGGCCTGGCGATGGCGATCGAGGTGGGCGCCGCCCTCCTGATGATCCTCACCTGGCTCGTCGGCGTCGCGCTCACCTGACGCCGGCGGGCGGGGCGGCTGCCGGCGGTACGGCTGGCGTCGGTACGGCTCCCGGCGGTGCGGGGCGCCGCCCGTGCGCGACCGCCTTGTACATCGCCCACGGCCACGCCGGCAGGAACAACGTGGCGAAACAGATGGGGAACGAGAGGCGGTCCCGCCGGTACGCCACGATGATCGGCAGGAAGAGGACCCCCAGGAAGACGATGCCGGCGATGCTCCACCCCCCCGTGACGAACGCCGACAGCAGCACCGCCGCCCCCGTCATCCACGACGCGTGCAGCACCCGCGGGCTCCGGTGGAGCTGCTCGCCCAGCGGTCGGCGCTTCGGCGCGACCGCGCCGCTGTCGTGGTTTGTCATAGAGCGAACGTAGGTGGCGAAGGATCGGCGCGCATGCGCTGTTGTGGCCGGTTCGTCTGGTCACTTCGGGCCCGGTCATCCGGCCCGCCGCGCGGCGTAGGGGTCGACGCGGCGGGTGCTCGCGGCGTACGGCGCCGGCATGGACCGCCGGGCGGGCTGTGGACGAACTCGGTCCACAAGCGCCGCTGCGGCCTAGCGTCCCCGTTTTCGCCGCCGACAGGGGGACCGCCGTGCAACCCAGGCGCCCGGAGCGACTTCTCACTTGCGCTCCTACTTCAACTGTATCTAAACTTCGCGTACTGTCCGTCCAGGGCACCGTGTTCCTCCTCAGGGCCGCGGTCCTGGCGGACGGGAGCAGCCCTGCGACGGAGTTCTTCGACGGCCTCGACCAGCGTTTCCGGAACGCCTACCTGGTCCGGCTACGGAGGTTCGCCGACACAGGAACGCTCGCACCACGCCAGATCAACGCCCTGGAGGACGGGCTGTTCGAGTTCAAGCTCGCCGAGGGCCCGCGCCTCGTCGCCTACCACGCCGGGCGGCGCCGCCGTGGGCTCGTGGTCCTCACCCACGGGTTCGTCAAGAAGTCGCCACGCACACCGCGTACGGAGATCGACCGGGCGCGACGCATCAGACAGGAGGTCGAAGGTTGACCGACACCTATGCCGCGCATGCGGCGACCGCGGAGGGGCGGCTCGGGCTCGCCCAGGCCGAGGTCCGGTACCGCGCTGTCGAGCTCATCGAGGAGGTCCTCGCCGCCGAGCAGGTCACCCAGCGCGAGCTCGCCCGGCGGCTCGGGCGGAGCGAGAGCGCGGTCTCCCAGGTGCTCGGCGGCGACCGCAACCTCACCCTCAACACCCTTGCCGAGTACCTCCACGTACTCGGCCGCCGCCTCGACCTCAAAGCCGCGCCCCCCGAGGGCCGCGCGGGCGACAAGCCCGCACCGCGGACGCCGTCGCGCCGGCAGGCCGCGGCAACAGCGCCGTAACACTCCGCGCGTAGGGTCGCGAGTCATGGACAAGCAGCAGGAGTTCGTGCTCCGGACCATGGAGGAGCGCGACATCCGGTTCATCCGGCTCTGGTTCACCGACGTGCTCGGCTTCCTCAAGTCGGTGGCCATCGCGCCGGCCGAGCTGGAGGGGGCGTTCGCCGAGGGGATCGGGTTCGACGGCAGCGCCGTCCAGGGGTTCGCGCGCATCCACGAGTCGGACATGCTCGCCAAGCCCGACCCGGCGACGTTCCAGATCCTGCCGTGGCGGGGCGAGTCGCCCGGCACCGCGCGGATGTTCTGCGACATCGTCATGCCGGACGGCACGCCGTCCGAGGCGGACCCGCGCTGGGTGCTCCGGCGCGCGCTGCGTAAGGCGGCCGACGCCGGCTTCACGTTCTACACGCACCCGGAGATCGAGTTCTTCCTGTTCCGCGACAGCAAGGCGGCGGAGCCGGTCGACTCCGGCGGCTACTTCGACCTCACGCCGCACGACCACAGCCACGACTTCCGCCGCCAGGCCATCACGATGCTCGAACGCATGGGCATCAGCGTGGAGTTCAGCCACCACGAGTGCGCGCCGGGCCAGCACGAGATCGACCTGCGCTACGCCGACGCGCTGACCACCGCCGACAACGTCATGACGTTCCGCCACCTGATCAAGGAGGTGGCGCTGGAGCAGGGCATCTACGCGTCGTTCATGCCGAAGCCGCGTGCCGACTCGGCCGGCTCCGGGATGCACACGCACCTCAGCCTGTTCGAGGGCGACCGCAACGCGTTCCACGAGCCGGGGGAGGAGTTCCAGCTCTCCAAGGTGGCGAAGGCGTTCATCGCCGGCCTGCTCCGGCACGCCAACGAGATCGCCGCCGTGACCAACCAGTGGGTGAACTCGTACAAGCGGCTCATCGCGGGCGGCGAGGCACCGAGCTACGTCTGCTGGGGCCACAACAACCGCAGCGCGCTGGTCCGCGTCCCCATGTACAAGCCGGCCAAGGGCCAGTCCACCCGGATCGAGCTCCGCAGCCCGGACCCGGCCTGCAACCCGTACCTCGCGTTCGCGGTGGTGCTCTCCGCCGGGCTCAAGGGCATCAGCGAGGGGTACGAGCTGCCGCCCGAGGCCGAGGACGACGTCTGGTCGCTCAGCGACCCGGAGCGGCGGGCGATGGGCTTCGAGCGCCTCCCCGGCAGCCTGTCCGACGCGATCCGCGCGATGGAGGGCAGCGAGCTGGTCGCGGAGACGCTGGGGGAGCAGATGTTCGACTTCTTCCTCCGCAACAAGCGCAGCGAGTGGGAGGAGTACCGGCGCCAGGTGACGCCGTTCGAGACCGACCGGTACCTGCCACTTCTCTAGGAGGGGGCGCGGACGGGGGCCGGCGACCGTACGCTCGACGGCGTGGACCGACGTACGTCCCTCGCGGTCGCCGGCGCGCTCAGCCTCACGGTGCTGGCGGGCGGCGCCGTCGCGCTCGTCACCCGCGACCGGCCGCACGTGACGTCGCTGACCCCGCTGAACGGCGCCCCGTACGCCGCACCCGGGGCCTCCGTGCCGGCCAGCACCGAGCCGGGAGCGGACGAGCCGACGCCCGAGCCGCCGGGGACGTACGTGCTCACCACGCCCTCGCCGGACACCCGCCCGCCCCTGCGCGCGACGCCCGACCCGCCGAAGCCGGCGCACTACCCGCTGCCGATCGGCTGCCTCAGCTACGCGCACTCGTGCGCCTACCCGGGCGCGACCGGCGCGGTGACCGGCGGCCCCCTGACGGTCGACACGGCGGTCGCCGGCCCGACCAGCGTGCGGATGTCGTGGACCAGCCGGAACATGTACTCCGAC
>JAVEEC010000105.1 GCA_030840645.1 Frankiaceae bacterium | reverse complement strand
CGCCGCCGACAGCCTCAACGGCAGACCCCGCAAAACCCTCGGATCAATGACACCATCCGAAAAGCTCAACGAGGTCCTCGTTGCACTGACCGGTTGAGACCGCCGCGTGGTGATCTTCACAGAACGAACCGGGCGGCGGCGGATCGGGACGTCCTCGCGGATCCCTGCTCGGAAGGATCCGGCGGGAGAGTCAGCGGATGTAGGCGAACGACGGGTACCGCGCGAGCAGCGCGGTCCGCATGTCCGCCGGCAGGCTCGTCGCCGCCGTCGCGCTGACCACCCGGCGGCTCGTCGAGGAGGCCGTCGGGCTCGTCGCGACGTGCTCGATATCGATCACGACGTGGTAGATCGTCGAGAAGTCGCGGACGAGGAAGATGTCGAAGTGCTCGCGGCTGACGACCCGCGTCGCGCCGGCCGCGAACTGCGCCGAGACCATCGACCGGATCGGCGAGGGGGCGTCGTACGTCGCGACCGACGTCGCGTCGCGGAACGTCGACGTCGAGTGCGACTCGTCGTAGAACGGCGTGGTGGTGCTGTTGCTGTCGACCCGCCGGGTGGGGGTCGCGGGCGTCGTCGTCAGCGCATACGGCACGCCGGTCGTCGTCACGGTCCCCGCGAGCGGCGCGGTGGCGCCGGCGGCGTTCGTGACGATGATCTCCCGCCAGATGAACTGCAGCATCCGCGTGTCCGCGGAGAGCCCGCCGCTGTAGCCGACGCCGAACGAGAACGTCGCCGACGACCCGCTCGTCGTCGTGTACGGGGTCTGCGTGCCGATCGACACGGTGCCGCCGGTGACGGCGGGCGGCGCCGTCGCGGGCGGCGTTCCCGCGCCGGGGCGGGCCGGGATGTTCGTCGGGCTGTGCGGCGTGGCTGGACCGGGGGCGTTCAGCAGGTAGAGGGCGTACGCCGCGTCGGCGCCGGTGAGCACCGACGCGATGTGCGCGTCGAGCGACGTCGTCGTCGGGAACAGCGTCAGGTACGTCGACTTCAGCGTGGTCACGCGCGCCGCGTCTCGGCCGAGCGGCAGCAGCGCCGAGTACACCGCCTCGCAGTCGGCGGGGGTCGCGACGAGCGCGGTGTTGACGGCCCGCGCCACGGCCTCGTACTGCGCGGGGGTGCTCGGCGGCGTCGCGGCGACGGGCGACGCCGTACCCGCCGGCAGAGCCACGGAGAGCAGCGTCAACGCGAGGTTCAGCCTGCTGCCGGTGAGCCGGCCGCGCAGCGCCGTCACGAGGTCGGTCGTGTGCCGCGTCCGGTACGTCGTCCGCAGCGTCGTCGCCGCGGTCGCGTCGCGTTCGAGCTTCTGCAGCGCGACGTAGATCAGCTCCTCGTCCGCGGTCGCCGTCGTGATCGCGTCGTGCAGCGAGTCCGCCAGCGCCTCGAAGTCGGCGGCGGTCAGCGCGACCCGCGCGATGACCGGCTGCGTCGTGCCGCGCGCGGCGACGACGTGCGACAGCTCGTGCGCCATCACGTTCGCGTCGTGCGCGCCCTCGCCGAGCACGACGTCCCGCCCGACCGAGAACGCGCGGGACCGCAGCGCCTTCGCCCAGCGCGCGGGCGCGGCGCCCTCGTGCACGCGGACGTCGGGCAGCTCGGTCCCGAGGCGCGGCTCGTGCACGGTGCGTTCCGCGGCGCTGAGCGCACGCCCGCCGCCCCACGGTGGCGTACCAGTGTCGGGTGCGGGCGCGCGGGAGGTGGTCGGCGCGGCGTGCGCCGCCTGCTCGGCGGCGCGCTCCTCGGGGTCGCCCGGCCGCGTCATCGGCGCCCGGAACAGCGACCGCGCCCAGGTGCCGAGGCGTTCCCCGTCCGCCCACGCCTTCACGGGGCGACGATCTACGGCGACCGTCACTGAAACGTCACCAGCCCTTGGCGGGGACCCTCGCGCAGGAGTTTGATCACTACCATGCGCCGCATCCGCGGATCTGTCGGGAGCCCGACAGTCCGCCACTCGTGACCGCGACTACGGTTCTGCTCATGAACGGGGCGGCGGTGGCCGGGAGTTCCGTGCGCCCCGGGGTCGCGCTCCGCCTGCTCAACGGCTTCTCGGTGAGCCACGACGGGGAGCCGATCGACCTGCCGAGCAGCGCGGAACGCCTTCTCGCGTACCTCGCGATCCAGGACGGCCCGGTCCGCAGGTTCCAGGCGTCGAGCACGCTCTGGATCGACGCGACCGACGGGCACGCCGCGGCGAGCCTGCGCTCCGCGCTCTGGCGGCTGCGCCAGCCCGGCCACCCGCTCGTCACGTCGACGACGACGCACGTCGGCCTCGCGCCCGACGTCGTCGTCGACCTCACCGCGTCGACGCTCCTCGCGCGCACGCTCGTCGCCGAGGGCGTGGTCGACCTGCCCGGCGACCCCGTCGCCGCGCTCGGCGAGGACGTGCTGCCGGGCTGGTACGACGACGACTGGGTGCTGTTCTGCCGCGAACGCTGGCGCCAGCTCCGCCTGCACGCGCTGGAGGCGCTCGCGGCGCTGCTCGCGGCGAGCGGCCGCTACGGCGAGGCGGTCGACGCGGCGTACGCGGCGGTCCGCGTGGAGCCGTTGCGGGAGAGCGCGCACCGCGCCCTCATCGCCGTCCACCTGGCCGAGGGCAACAGGAGCGAGGCGCTGCGTGAGTTCCGGGCATACACCCGGATGCTCCGCGAGGAGCTCGACGTCACGCCGTCGCCGCACCTCATGTCGTTGGTCGCGCCCTTGACGGTGCGATAACGCCGCGGTGACAGCGCCCGCGTAGGACGGGCGGATGGCGGAGCGGGCGTACGTCCTGGTGCTGCGGGTGTGGCAGGAGCCGGACGGGAGGTTCGCGGTCCGGCTGCGTGGCCAGGTCGAGCCCGACGGCGAGCCCGAGTACGACCGCGCGACGTCGGTCAGCGCCGCCCCCACCGCTGTCGCCGAATGGCTGGACGTCGTGACGACGCGGTGACGGCCGCGTGACGGAGCGCGGACACCCTGGCGCGCAGCGCATCGAGCGTTCGACGGAGGAGGGCACATGCCCGTTCAGACGACCTACCCCGGCGTCTACGTGGAGGAGCGGCCCTCCGGCGTCCGCACCATCGCCGGGGTCTCGACGTCGGTCACGGCGTTCGTCGGGGCCGCGCGACAGGGCCCCGTCGGCGTACCGGTCCGCGTGTTCTCGGTCGCCGAGTACACGCGGACGTTCGGCACCCCGACGGGTGCGGCGCAGCCGTTGGGGTACGCGGTCGCGCACTTCTTCGCGAACGGCGGGTCGCAGGCGCTGATCGTCCGCGTCGTCGGCAAGCCGGTCGCACCCGCCACCGGCATCGCCGCCGCCGCGCTGTCGAGCGCCGCCCCGGCCGTGGTGCTGAACCTCGCCGCGAACGGCGCCGGCGCCTGGGCCAACCGGGTCGGCTCGGTCGGCCTCGAAGCCGTCGTGTCGTACGCCGACGCGTCGAACCCGAGCGACCTGTTCACGCTGACGACGCGGCTGCGCGCCTTCGACCCGCGGACCGGCTCGGCCGTCGTCACGGCCGAGGAGACGTACCGCGACCTGTCGATGTCGACGAAGGACCCGCGCTACGTCCGGCGGCTGCTCGCGACGTCGCCGCTCGTCACCGTGACCGGGCCGACGCCGCAGCCCGCGGGCGCCGTCCAGGCCACGTCGACGAGCGGCGTGCTGGCGGCGAACGTGCAGCTGCCGTTCCCCGACAGCATCCTGCGCGTCGCGGTCAACCACGGCCCGCCCGCGGACCTCGTGCTGTTCACCGGCCAGACGCAGCCGCAGGCGAACAAGAGCCGCGCCGACATCGCGACCCGCATCACCGCCGCGCTCGCCGCGGCCGGGCTGCAGGCGACCGCCGCCGTCGCGAGCAACAAGATCGTCATCACGACGACCGCTGCCGGCCCGGACCTCACCGACACCGCGGTCACCGTCACACCGGCCCCCGCGAACGACGCGTCGCAGGCGTTGCGACTCGGCCTCACGTGGCGCAACGCCGGGGCCGCCGTCATCGCCGACGAGCCGAACGAGGTCTCCGGCGCCGCCGCCCTGCGGCCCGTCGTCGGCACGACGAGCTTCGCCGGCGGCCTCGACATCGCGCCGACCGCGGACGACCTGATCCCACCCGCCGGCAGCGGCGCGCTCTACGCGCTCGACGTGCTGGAGTTCCCGCGGTTCAACCTGCTCTGCATCCCCGAGCTGCCCGCGAGCGACCCGGTGAGCGACGCGCCGGGGCTGCGATCGCAGGCGTTGAGTCGCGCCCTGTCGTACTGCGTGACGCAGCGCGCGTTCCTCGTCGTCGACACCCCGACCGGCTGGCCGGTGACGCCACCGACAGTCGGCGGCCTCGCCGCGCTCGGGGAGCACGGCGCGATCTACTACCCGCGCGTCACCGTCGTCGAGGCGGGTGCGGGCGGGCTGCCGGTCGTCCTCGACCTGCCGGCGTCCGGCGCCGTTGCCGGGATCATGGCGCGCACCGACAGCGCGCGCGGCGTCTGGAAGGCGCCCGCCGGTCTCGACGCCGGGGTCGTCGGCATCAGCGGCCTCACCGCGACGACCGACGACAACCTCTCCGGCCAGCTCAACCCGCGCGGCGTCAACGTCCTGCGGACGTTCCCGGGAGCGGGCACCGTCGTCTGGGGGGCGCGCACGTTGAAGGGCGCGGACAGCCAGGCGTCGGAGCACAAGTACGTCCCGGTCCGCAGGCTCACCGACTACATCGCGTCGTCGCTCTACCTCGGCACCCAGTTCGCGGTGTTCGAGCCGAACGACCCCGACCTGTGGGCGCAGCTCCGGCTCGCCGTGGGGACGTTCATGCGCGGCCTGTACCGGCAGGGCGCGTTCCAGGACAGCCCGACGAAGAACGAGGCGGACTCGTTCTTCGTCGTCTGCGACGAGACCGTCAACCCGCAGTCCGAGATCGACCTCGGGCGGGTGAACGTGCTCGTCGGGTTCGCACCGTTGAAGCCGGCGGAGTTCGTGGTGATCACGATCACGCAGATCTCGAAGCTGGAGGCGTGATGGCACAGTTCGTGGTCAACGCGAGCAGGCACGACCCGTACAAGACGTTCATGTTCCGCGTGAAGTGGGACGGCAACTACGTCGCCGGCCTGTCGAAGATGAGCGCGCTGAAGCGCACGACGACGCCGGTCACCCACCGGGACGGCGCCGACCCGGCGCGCGAGCGGAAGAGTCCCGGCGTCACGAAGTTCGACGGCGTCACCCTCGAACGCGGCGTCACCCACGACCCGGAGTTCGAGAAGTGGGCGAACCTCGTCCACTCCATCAAGAACCCGATCTCGCTGAAGAACTTCCGCAAGGACGTCATCGTGGACGTCTTCAACGAGGCCGGCCAGAAGGTGCTCTCCTACGAGCTGCACCGCTGCTGGGTGTCGGAGTACCAGGCGCTGCCCGCGCTCGACGCCGCGAACGCCGCCGTCGCCATCGAGACCATCAAGCTCGAGCTCGAGGACTGGGAGCGGGTCACCGCCGTCACCGAGCCGGCGGAGACCTAGACCCCTGTGGTCGACGACCGGGCGCTGACGGCGCTGCGCGGGCACGACAGCGAGCTGGCCCAGGCGGCGGCAGCGCTGGCGATCGGTGGCGTCGCCGACCCGTGGCAGGTGCCGTTGGGCGACGCCGACCGCCGGCTGCTCGCGCTGCACCGTTCCGCGACCGGCCGCGACCTCGAGGTCACGGTGACGTGCGCGTCGTGCGGCACGGTGAACACCGCCGTGCTCGCCCCGTCCACGGTGCCGCCGTGGGAGCCGCGGTCGGTGTGGTGGGGGCCCGGGTGCGGCCTGCGCGAGCCCGTTCTCGCGGACCTGGCCGACCTGCCGTCCACGGGTGCCGCCCTGGAGCTGCTGCGGCGCTGCGCGGTCGGGCCGCTGCCGCTCGACGCCGAGCCGTCGGCCGTCGAGCTCGTGGACACCACGCTCGCCGGGCCGCTGGTCGTGTCGTGCGTCGACTGCGGCACCTCGATCGAGGCGCCGGTCGACGTCGAGCCGCTGGTGCTGGCGGCGCTGTTCCGCAGGCTCGACGCCGTCGACGTCGAGGTGCACCTGCTCGCGGAGGCGTACGGGTGGGACCTCGCGACCATCGAAGCGCTGCCCGGGGACCGGCGCGCGCGGTTCGCGTCGATCGTCGCCGAGGGGCGCTGAGTGGCCGCCGTGGACCGGCTGCTCGCGCGGGCGGCGCGGCCGCCGGTGCGGGCGGCCCGGTGGGCGCCGTCGTTCGCGGAGCCGTTGCCGGTCTTCTTGCCCCAGGTGGTGGACGAGCCGGTCGCAACAGTGGGTGCCCCGGCGCAGGTGCCGGGAGCGGCGGTTGCGAGCGAGGACGCGGCGGCGTGGCGTCCGGCGCGGGCGCCCGGACCGCCCCCGGCGGCACGCTCGGTGCCCGCGGTGCCCGCGGCGCCCGTGGCGTCCCCGGAGCGCGTGGCGTCCCCGGCGCTTCGGGCTCCGGCGGCACCGGCGGCGGCGGCCCCGGCGCCCGCGACGGCCGCGGTACGGGCGCACCCAGCAGCACCGGCCGCGCCGGGCGCGCCACCGGCCGCACCGGCGGTCCCGGCGGTCCCGGCGGTCCCGGCGGTGCGCGCCGCGGTGCCCGTCGCCGGCGGCGTCCCTCCGGCCCCGCTACGCCCCGCCGCGCGGGTGCGGGTGACCGAGGTCTCGGACGTTCCCGGCCGGCCCGCTCTCGACCGCGAACCCGACCCGGTGGTCGAGCCGCTCGACCCCGTCGAGCCGCCAATGCCGTTCCCGCCCGCCGCGGCCCGCCCGCCGCTCGCACCCCGCGCGACGCAGGTCGCGCCCGATCCGGCCGCTGCGATGCCCGAGCCGCCCGTCGTGCTGCCCCAGGCACCGGCCGCTTCGCTCGCCCAGGCGGCCGACCGGCCCGCGCCGAACGTCGTCATCGAGCAGATCTCCGTCGTCACCGCGCCGGCCCCGGGTCCGGCGGTGGACCCGTTCGCGTCGCTGGCGGGGCGGCGCCGCGCGGAGTCGCGGCACCGCGCGGAGGTGCGTTGACGTGCCCGCGGCCAACGCCATCCAGGTCGTCGACGACACCCTGAAGAAGCTCGCCGACACCGGCCTCACCGACGTGCCGATGCTGCCGAAGCCGGACGTCACCGTCGGCCCGCTCGACCGCGACGCGGACGGCCCGCGCCTGAACTGGTTCCTCTACCGGGTCAGCCCGAACGCCACCTACCGCAACATGGAGCCGCCCCGCACCGGCAGCACGACGAGCCGGGGCAAGCCGCTGCTCGCGCTCGACCTGCACTACCTGCTGACCGCGTACCCGGCCGACCCGACGGCGACCGGCGACCAGGAGCAGACCGGTCACATCGCGCTCGCCGCGGCGATGCGGCGGCTGCACGAGAACCCGATCGTCGGCGACGGGTCGCCGTTCCTGCCGCTGGCGACGGCGCCGCTGCCGGAGCCGTTGCGGATCGCGTTGGAGAGCCTCGACTTCGAGACGCTCTCGAAGGTCTGGACCGCTGCGGCCCAGCCGATCCGGCTCTCCGTCGGGTACGCCGTGACGGTCGTGTTCGTGGACGCGCTGACGACGCACACGGCAGGCCCGCCGGTCCGCGAGGCGCGCAACGTCATCGTCCCTTCGATGGGGCCGCGCCTCGTCTCTGTGGCGCCCGCGCGGATCGGCGCCGACACCGACGCCAACGTCGCCGTCACCGGCGCGCTGCCCACGACGACGTACACGCTCGCCGAGGAACGCGGCGACCCGGCCGGTGCACCTACCGACGGCTGGCCGATGACGGTGGTCGCCTCGACGCCGACCGGCGTCGTGCTGCGCCTCCCGCGCCACGACCTCGTCGCCGGAACGCGGCGGCTCGACGCGACGGCGACGGCGGAGGGGCTGCCGTTCGGCCGCGACAGCATCGGCGTGACCGTCGTCCCCCTCGTCGTGAGCAACTCGGCGCCGGTCGTGTCCGGCGGCAGCGTGACGCTGACGACCGCGCACACGGGCGACGACACGGAGCTGTTCTTCGACGGCCGCGCAGTCGCCGTCACCGGCGTGACGCCGACGTCGGTGACGTTCACGGTGCCCGCCGCGTCGGTGGGGACGCGGACGCTGATGCT
Source organism: Frankiaceae bacterium (assembly GCA_030840645.1). Classification (GTDB taxonomy): domain Bacteria; phylum Actinomycetota; class Actinomycetes; order BP-191; family BP-191; genus BP-191. The sequence goes on along the minus strand of JAVEEC010000105.1, from coordinate 109,345 downwards.
GCGCTCGGGCCGCGTCGCGGGTCCCGCGTACGACCTGGCGGTGACGGCGTGACCCGCCTCGACGCCGCGCTCGCGGTGCTGCGGACCGCGCTCGGCGGGTACCTCGCGCGGCTGCACGCGACGTGGGGCGGCGCGTCCGACGACGTCGGCCGCCTGCTCGCGGGCACCGGCCTGCCGCCCGAGGCGAACGACGCCGACCGGGCCGCCGTCGAGGCGGCGCTAGCGATCCGCGCTTCCGATGAGCCGCTCGCGGACCTCGTCGCCGCGCTCGACCTCGACACCGGCGCGGAGCTGCTCGTCGCGGCCGCGTGGTGGGCGGAGACGGACCCGCAGGTGGCGGTCGCGTTCGGCTGCGGCCACGACGACGGCGGCCGCCGGTACGCGTCCTGCGCGCTGCTGCGGCTGCTGCTGGCGCCGTTCGGGATCGCGGTGCCGCCCGAGGTGGACGGCGCGCACCCGCTCGTCAGGGACGGCGTGCTCGCGCCCGGCGCGGGACCGGACGGCCCGCTGCGGCTGACGGCGACGGCGCGGCGGCTGCTCGCCGGGGTGGCGTTCGACGGCATGCCGAACGACGCCGTTCCAGAACGGCACGCGGACGTCGTCGCCCACCTCGCCGCGCACCTGGACGGCGCCGCCGGGCTCGTCGTCGTCCGCGGCCCGGCGGGGACGCGCCGCCGCGCGCTCGCGGCGGCCGCGATCCGCAAGGCCGGGCGCGAGCCCGTCGCCGACGAACGGCCCGATGCCGAGCAACGCCTCCTCGCCCGGCTCGGCCGCGCGGTCCCCGTCGTCCCCGTGGCCCGGCTGCTCGCGCTCGCGCCGGGACCGGCGGTCGGCATCGCGGACCCCGACGAGCCGGTGAACGGCGCCTACGTCGTCGACCTCGCCGCGCCGGGCCCGCACGAACGCCGGATGCACTGGCTCGGCGCGTTGCTGCCGTCGCTGCCCGAGCCCGCGGCGGTCGCCCTCTCGGCGAGGCTCGCGGCGCGGTTCGCGTTCACCGAGGCGGACATCGACCGCGCGGCCGGCAGGGCACGGACCGACGCCGCGTGGCACGGCCGCGACGTCGCGGCCGCGGACGTCTGGCACGCGGCGCGACGGCACCCCGAGCACGCGCTGGCGCGGCTCGCGCGGCTGGTCGCCCCGGCGTTCGACCTCGACGACCTCGCGCTCGCCGACGACACGCGGGCGCAGCTCGAGGAGCTGGTCGCGCACGTGACGTTGCAGGACAAGGTGCTGGACGACTGGGGGTTCCGCGCGCGGATGCCGCGCGGGCAGGGCGTCGCGGCGCTGTTCTCGGGACCGCCAGGCACCGGCAAGACGATGGCCGCAGAGGCGGTCTCGAACGCGCTCGGCCAGGACCTCTACACGGTCGACCTGTCGGCGGTCGTGTCGAAGTACATCGGGGAGACCGAGAAGAACCTCGAAGCGGCGTTCGCCCAGGCCGAGAAGGCCGCGGCGGTGCTGTTCTTCGACGAGTGCGACGCGCTGTTCGGCAAGCGCACCGAGCAGCACGACGCGCGCGACCGCTGGGCGAACCTCGAGGTGAACTACCTGCTGCAGCGCGTCGAGACGTTCACCGGTCTGGTCATCCTCGCGACGAACAAGCGGGCCGCGCTGGACGAGGCGTTCCTGCGCCGGCTGCGGTTCTCGATCCGCTTCGACCTGCCGACGGCAACGTTGCGACGCGACCTCTGGGAGCGCGCGTTCCCGTCCGCGACGCCGACGGACGGGCTGGACTGGACCGGTCTCGCGCAGCGCGACCTGACCGGCGGCACGATCCAGGTCGCGGCGGTGTCGGCGGCGTTCCGCGCGGCCGCGCGCGACGGCGCGGTGCTGCCCGAGGACGTCGAGCACGCGCTGCGCCGCGAGTACGAGAAGCTCGGCAAGGCGTGGCAGTCGTGACCCGCGTCCCGAACGTCGAGGTCCGCGTGACGAGGCCGCCGGACCCGCACCTGCTGCGCGCCGCGATCGCCGCGCGGCTGGCCGGAAGGCCCTGGCCCCCAGGGCCCGAGGCCACCGTTGCCGACGCCGTGCGCGAGGCCACCGGGGGCGAACGATGCTCCTGAAGGGGATGCTCCTGTCGTTCAGCGACCCGCTGCTCGGGCTGATCCCGACGGTGGTGCTGTTCCAGTACAACCCGACCGAGGTGACCCGGGTCTTCCAGGTCACGGCGCCCAGCACGGGCGGCGCGGCCGACGCCGGGCAGAGCGCGCCGATGCCCGCGGGCGAGACGTACACGCTGAAGCTGGAGCTGGACGCGACGGACGGCCTCGAGAAGGGCGGCCCGGTCACGACCATCCTCGGCATCAGCCCGCGGCTCGCGGCGATCGAGATGCTCGTCCAACCCGTCGGGACGTCGCTGCTCGGCGACCTCGCGGGCGCGCTGCTCGGCGGCGCGGCGGCGGGCGCGAAGGTGCCGTCGGCGACGTTGCCGCTGGTGTTCTTCGCCTGGGGTCCCGCGCGGATCACGCCGGTCCGGCTGTCGTCGCTGACGATCCGCGAGACGGCGTTCGACGAGCTGCTGAACCCGATCCACGCGACCGCCGACCTCGGGCTGACCGTGCTGCGCAAGGCGGAGCTCGGCAAGGACGACACGATCGCGCGCGCCGCCGCGGACTACTACCAGGGTGCCCGCGAGGTGAAGGCGGTCGCGTCGCTGCCGCAGATCATCGAGCTGGGCGGCTGACGTGGCCGAGACCTCGCGGTACGACAAGCAGCCCGCCGTCGACGTGCCCCTGCCGGACGGCTCGGTGCGCCGGATGACCGCGCCGCGGATCGTCACCGCGACCGACACGCGAGGGACGTACGACGTCCGCGAGGGCGACCGGCTCGACCTGATGGCGCTCGCCGCCGCGGGCGACTCGACGCAGTGGTGGCGCCTCGCCGACGCGAACCCGTGGGCCGACCCGACCCGCCTGGAAGTGCCGGGCCAGAGCATCGACCTCCCGGCGAAGTGACGCGATGACGACGACGCTGCTGATCGAGGTCGACGGGACCGAGCTGTCGACCGAGGACCTCGAGTCGCTGGTCGACGTGACCGTCGAGGAGGCCACGGACGAGGCGGACGCGGCGACGCTCGTCGCGCGGGTCACGCCGACGCCGGACGGCGAGTGGACGTCCATCCTCGACCCGTTGACGGCGCCGCGCACACCGCTCGTGGTGCAGGTCGTCAGTGGCGACGTGACGTACCGGTTCGACGGCTACTCGACCGAGGCCGCGTGGGTCATCGACGCGAACGGCGGCTCGAAGATCACCGTCAAGGCCCTCGACCGGACGGTGGAGCTGGACGCGGAGGAGAAGGTCGCCGCCTGGCCGGGAACGACCGACAGCGGCATCGCGGAGGCGGTTTTCTCCTCGTACGGCCTGACTCCGGAGGTCGAGGAGACGCCCGCCGCGCCCGACCCCGACGTGCACGTCGTCCTGCAGCGCGGGACGGACTGGGCGTTCGTCCGCGCGCTCGCCCGCAAGTGGGGGTACGCCGCCTACCTCGAAGCCGACGACACGGGCGTGACCGGCCACTTCCACCCGCTCGACCCGCTGGCCGACCCGCAGGCGGAGCTGTCGCTCGCGTTCGGCGGCGACGCGTTGCGGGTCGAGGTCAAGGCCGACCTGATCGCGGGGGAGTCGGTGACCGTCGACCGGGTGCCCGCGCTGTCGAGCAGCAGCCAGACCGCGACGTCGGCCGGGGACGACGAGGCGCAGGGCGCGACGTCGCTCGGCGGGCAGGTCGCGGTGCTGCTCGCGCCGACCGACGTGGACGGCGAGGTGGACCCGACCGAGGCGTCGGCGGCACGGGCGCGGCGGACGGCCTTCGGCGCGACGCTGACGGCGGAGGTCGCGACCGACCACGTGGGCGTGCTGTTCCGGGCGCGGCGGACCGTGCTCGTGAAGGGGCTCGGCACCGCGCTGTCCGGCCGTTACGTCGTCAGCAAGGTCCGGCACGTCGTCAGCCTCTCCGGCCACACCCAGCACCTGACGCTGGCCCGCAACGCCCTGGGCCTGTCCGGCGACGAGCCGTTCGAGGGCGGGGGGTTGTTCTGATGGACCGCTTCCCCGGCCGCTACCTCGGCACCGTCGTCGACAACGACGACCCGAAGGGCCTCTGCCGGATCAAGGTGACCGTGCCCGAGGTGTTCCGCGACGAGACCAGCGGGTGGTGCCTGCCGAGCACGCCGTACGCCGGGCCGGGCGCCGGGTTCGCGGCGGTCCCGCCCGTCGGCGCGCTGGTGTTCGTCGAGTGGCCCGCGGGCGACGTGACGCGGGTGCCGATCTGGTCCGGCGGCGCGTGGGCCGACGGCGACGGCGTCGAGGGCGCGGGTCCCGACGTCATCGTGCTGCTGACGACAGCGGGCAACCGGGTCGAGCTGCGCGACAAGTCCGGCGACGAGGCGATCGAGATCACGTCCGTCTCCGGCGCGAAGGTCGCGCTCGACAGCGACGGCGTGCGGATCGAGTTCGGGTCGCAGAAGGTCGCGCTGACGCGCTCGTCCATCTCGTTCAACGACGGCGCGCTGGAGGTGAAGTAGATGCCCGGGTACATCCTCCACGACGGCATCACGATCACCTGCCCGCACGGCGGCTCGGGCCAGCTCACGCCGTCGAACACGAACGTCACCCTCGGCGGCAAGTCGGCCGCCGTCGTGAGCGACACGACGACGATCTCCGGCTGCGCGTTCAACATCTCCGGTACGCCGTCGCCGTGCGTGCAGGTGCAGTGGCTGATGCCGGCGACCCGGGTCACGGTCGGCGGCACGGCCGTGCTGGTGTCGTCGTCGGTCGCGCTCTGCACGGCCGCGGGCAGCGTGCCGCAGGGGCCCGCGACGGTCAGCGGCTTCCAGACGAAGGTGCAGGCGCAGTGAACCCGGCCCGCCACCCGTACCGGCTGCTGCCGGCCCGCCGCCTCGCGGACGCGGACGAGGCGCGGCACGTCGCGGACCTGGTGCGGGTCGCGTTGCTCACCTCGCCCGGCGAACGGCTGCACCGCGCGGACTTCGGTGCGGGCCTCGGCCCCGCGGTGCTGTTCGAGCCGCTCCAGGGAACGCTCACCGGCATCGTGGAGCTGCGCGCGCGCAGCTCGCTGGAACGCGCGCTCGGGGACCGGATCGAGGTCCGCGAGGTCACGGTGACGCGCGACGGCGAGTCGACTCTGCGCGCGCAGGTGACGTACCGGCTGAAGCCCGCGGGCGCGGCCGTCACGATCCACGTCGAGGTGGGGCCGTGACGCTGCAGCCGACCTGCCCGCCGGTCCACCGGCCCGAGGCGCTCCTGACCGTCGGCGCGACGGTGCACGGGCTCCGCGGCGCGGGCGCGCGGGTCGTCGGACCCGACCGGTTCCTCGACGTCTGGCTGTACCAGAGCCCGCCCGCCGCGCTGCTGAACCCGGCGCGCTGGACGCTGACGCCGTCGCCCGGCGGCACGCGCGTCCTCGTCACGGCGGCGGTCGCGGAGGCGGCGCCGACACCGCACGTCCGGCTCACGGTCACCGGCCACCCGGACACCGCGCGGTACCGGCTCGCGGTGCTGCCGGACGGGCCGCCGGGCGCGTCGGTGCCGTTCGACCCGTTGCGGACCTGGCTGCCGGTCCGGCTGCGGCCTGAATGCCCCGACCTCGGCGCGTGCGTGGACGACGAGGAGCCGCCGCCGCTGCCTGGTCCGTCCCCCGTCCACGACTACACGGCCCGTGACTGGCGCGCGCTGCGGACCGCGCTGGTCGAGTTCCTGCGCCGCGAGGACCCGACCGCCGACCTGTCGGTGGCGGACCCGACGATCACCGCGCTCGAGCTGTTCGCGCACGCGGGCGACCTGCTGCACTACCGCCTCGACCGCGTCGCGACCGAGGCGTACCTCGAGTCGGCACGGCTGCGGACGTCGGTGAAGCGGCACGCGCGGCTGGTGGACTTCGCGATGACGGAGGCCGTGTCGGCAACGACGTTCGTGCTGCTGCAGACGGACCCGCTCGCCGCGCCGGTGACCGTCGCGAAGGGCGCCGTCGCGACCGACGAGGACGGGTCCGCGACGGCGTTCACGACCGAGGACGCGCGCCTGGTCCGGCCCGCGCTCGGCGAGGTCGCGATCTACGACTGGAGCGAGGACGCCTGCTGCCTGCCTGCCGGTTCGACCGAGTGCGCGCTGGTCCGGCCGCGCCCCGCCGACGCGCTCGGGTCCGCGTGGCTGCAGCCCGGCGACCTGCTGGCGTTCGAGGTCGTCGACCCGCTCGACGCGGTGCACCACGTCGCGTGGGCGCGCCGCGCGGCGGGCACCGACTGGCCCGCCGGAACGCCTGCCGTACCGGCGTTCCGCGAGCCGTTGCCGAGCCGTACCGCGCAGGTCGTCCGCGTGACCCGGGTGGACGACATCGCCGACCCGCTCGCGCCAGGGCTGCCGTTGAGCCGGGTCCGCTGGGCGCCCGCCGACCTGCTGCAACGGTCGTACCCGGTCGGCATCGACGGCGGCGCGGGCGCCGACGAGGTGACCGTCGCGCGCGCGAACATCGTGCGCTCGCACCACGGACGCCTGGCCCGGGGAACGCTGCCGCGCAACGGTTCCGACCTCTCGCTCGTCGCCGCAGCCCGCGACGGGCTGGCGCTGACGCCGACCGGCGAGCCGCACCTGCTCGACGTCGAGGTGACGCTGCCGTCCGGCTCGGTCGTCCCGGCGGAGTGGGTCCCGACGCTGCTCGAAGCGACGAGCGGCGCGCTGTTCTGCACCGTCGAGTTCGAGGATCGCGAGCCGCCGTTGCTGCGGTTCCGCACCGGCTCGGTCGGCACCGCGCCACCGGTGGGCAGCACCGTGACGGCGGCGTACCAGGTGGGCGGCGGCAGCGCGGGCAACGTCGCCGCCAACGGCCTGCGCATCCTCGAACGCAACGCCGCCGCGCCGGGGTTCCCGCCGTCGTGGGAACGCGTTCCGGGCGTCACCGCGCGCAACCCGGTCGCGGCCGCGGGCGGCGCGGACCCGATGCCGCTGACCACCGTACGGAGGGACGCGCCCGACGCGTTCGCGACCGACCTGCGGCGCGCGGTCGTCGCCGCGGACTACGCCGAGGCCGCGACCGAACGGTCCTACGTGCAGCAGGCCGTCGCGCAGCGTTCGTGGTCCGGCTCGTGGCCGGTGATGACGACCGTCGTGGACCTGGTGCCGAGCGCGGCGGTCTCCGACGAGGAACGGCTGGCCGACCTGCAGGCGTTGCTGGACGACCGCCGGATGCTCGGCGTCGAGGCGGCCGTCGTGGAGGGCGCGCCGGTCGGGTTGTATGTCGCGATCGAGGTCTGCGCGCGGCCCGGCACCGACCGCGAGCGGGTCCGCCGCGACGTGACGTCGGCGGTGCGCGCGCTGTTCCAGCCGGACCGGCTCACGCTCGGGGGCACCGTCTACCTGTCCAACGTCCTCGCCGCCGTCGCCGCCCTGCCCGCCGTGGACGCCGTGGAGCTGGCCGAGGCGCGGCGGCTGCCGGAGCCCGCGGGGACGCGGCACGAGACGATCACCGTGGCGCCGTTCGAGCTGCCGGTCCTGGACGACGACCCGGCCCGGCCGGAACGCGGGCGGCTGTCCGTCGACGTGCGCGGCGGTGGCCGGTGAGCTGCGACCCGCGCCGCCCCTGCGACGCGCACGAGGCAGGGCTCGGCCTCGTGCCTCCGCCGCCAGGCCTGACCCGGCTGCTGCGCAGGGTCGGCGACTTCGACGCGTTCTTCGCGGACGTCGTGGCGCGCACCGAGCAGACCCGGCCGGTCGCGGGCGGGCCGCCGCTCGGCCGGGACTGGGACGTCGAGGGCGACCCGCGCGCGCGGACGCTCGCGCGGCTGTGGGCGTACGTCGCGGAGGGCGTTGCCGCGTACGCGGAGCTGACCGCGGGCGAGGCGTACCTGCCGACGGCCGCCGACTGGACCGACCTGCGGCGGCTCTCCGCGCTCGTCGGCTACCGGCCGCGCCCGCGCGTCGCGGCGACCGGGCTGGTCCGCTTCGACACCGACAAGGGCACCGCGCCGCTCGTCCCCGCGGGTACGAAGGTGCAGGCGCCGGGGACCGAGACGCGCGACGCGCAGACGTACGAGGTCGTCGCGGACACGCAGCTGCGCGCGGACTGGGCGGCGTTCACGGCGACGCCGGTGCCGCTGCCGATGGCCGAGCCGGACGGGCGCGAGATGCGGTTCCTCGGCGACCCGGACTTCAAGCCGGGCGACCGGGTGCTGTTCGTCTACGAGGAGGGGTCCACGGCGTTCTTCTCGCTCGACTGGGGCATCTTCTGGACCGGGCTGATCGGGCTGTGGGGGTGGCTGGCGCCGACGAGCACGCAGAAGCCGCGCGGCGTCGCCGTCGTCGGCGGGCGTACGGCCGAGCTCGGGACGACGGTCGTGTCGTTCGACCGCGACCTGAAGCCGTTGCTCCCGGCGGCGACGAGGCCGTACGCCGCATACCGCGTGGTCGCCCGCGCGGGCTCCGCGCGGCGGCTGACGAAGGTGGTCCGCATCCCCACGACCGGTGCGGCGCAGGCGATCGCGGCGGACTACGGCGTCACGCTGTCCGCGTCGTACACGTCCGCGTCGACCGGCTCGTCCATCGTCCTCGACGCGGCGCTGGACGACGTGTCCGTCGGCCAGCAGGTCGCCGTCGTCAACTGGGCATCGGACCTCTGCGACGTCGTTGCCGTGACGGCGCACCACCTGGTCGAGTGGGACGCGGCGCCGGGCACGACGACGCGGGTGTCGAAGCTGTCGTTCGCGGGCAGCGTCGGCACGCTCGGCGGCAGCGGCCCGGTGACGGCGTACGTCCTCGACCGCAGGCAGGTCGCGCAGCACTACACGTTCCCGGCGACGGTCACCGGATCGCCGCCGCGGCTGCGCCTCTACCCCGCGCCGGTCAACGACGAGGCGCCGCCGAAGGTCGCCGTCCGCGTCGGCGACGCGTGGGACGTGTTCGACGCCGCGAAGTCCGCGACGCAGGAGAGCCCGCCGCCCGCCGGCGACGGGCGGCCCGCGCCGCGCGGCCTGATCGTCGACCTCGACCGGACGCCCGCCGGGTCGGTGGACCGGGTGCCCGCGAGCGGCAACCTCGTCGCCGTCCGCCACGGCACGACGACGAACGGCGTCGCGGGTAGCGGCGACGGGCTGCGCACCGACCAGGAGATGACGCTCGCGAAGGCGCCGGTGACGTACGACACGGCGCCCGACGGCAGCGTCGTGCCGAGCCTGCTGCTGCGCGTCGCGGGCGTCGAGCAGGTCGAGCGCGAGACGTTGTACGGCGCGGGCGACGACGACGTGTTCGCGGTCCGGCTGGCCGAGGACGGCGCGGTGACCGTACGGTTCGGCCGCGCGCTGCCGAGCGGCCGGAACAACGTCACCGCCACCTACCGCGTCGGCGGCGGCACGGCGGGCGAGGTGCCGAGCGGCGCGATCGACGCGCTGGCGGGCAGCGTTCGCGGCGTGAAGGGTGTCGAGGGCGTCGGTCCGACGACCGGCGGCGCGGACCAGGACGACGCGGGACGGCTGCGCGCGCTGGCGCCGACGCGGGCGCGGGCGTTCGGCCGGGTCGTGTCGCGCGGGGACCTCGTGGACGTGTCGCTCGCGTACTCCGGTGTCAGCCACGCCGCGGCCTGGCTCGGCGCGGGGCCGCCCGGCTGCGGCTGCGGCGCGAGCGGCGTGCACCTCGCGTTCCTCCGCACCGGTACGGCCGGGCCGCGCGCGCCGCTGGCCGGCGAGGTCACGTCGTTGCGCGACTACCTGGACGCGCGGCGCGACACCGACACGCCGCTCTGCGTCTGCGCGGGGGTCGCGACGAGCGTCGCCGTCACCGCGACCCTCGCCGTCGACCCGCGCCGCGAGACGGCCGCCGTCGTCGCTGCGGCGCAACGTGAGGTGGCAGCAACAGCCAGCCCGCTCGTCGCTGTCGAACGCGCACTCGGCCAGCCCCTCGACCGCTCCGACGTGCTGCTCGTCCTGCACGCCGCGACCGGCGTCGTCGGCGTTCCCACACTCGTCATCGCGGGCGTGCCCGCCGCCGACCCGCTCGGCCGCCGGCCCGCCGCGCGGTACGAGCTGCTGCTGCCCGCGGTGACGTTGACGGGAGTCCCGGCATGACGACGATCGAACGCTGGCTGCCGCCCGCCGTCCGCGAAGCCCCCGAGGGCGCACCGCGACTCCTCGACGCGCTGCTCGCCGCGATCGACACGCAGTACGACCTGCTCGCGGCCGATGTCGACGCCGTTCTCGACGACCTGTTCGTGGAGTCGTGCGCGGACTGGGCCGTGCCGTACATCGGCGCGCTGCTCGGGCTGCCCGCCGACGCGGAACGCCTCGAGGTCGCCTACGCCGTCGCGCTGCGCCGCCGCAAGGGCACGCCCGCCGCGCTCGAGGACTTCGCGGAGGTCGTCACCGGCCTGCCCGCGCGCGTGGTCGAGGGGTGGCAGGTGACGGCGTGGGTGCACCAGCTCGGCCACCCGGCGCCGCTGCACCCGGCGGTGCTCGACCTGCGCGACGCGTCGCGGCTGCGGGTGGGGACGCCGTTCGAGCGGACCCGGCGCAGCGTCACGCCCGGCGGCCGCTGGTCGCCGCGCGCGGCGACGGTCGTCGTCTGGCCGTGGCAGGTCCGCACCTTGGTCGACGCGGAGGCGGTCCGGCTGCCGGAGGCGCGGCGGTACGCGCTGCACCCGCTCGGCGCGCAGGCGCCGTTGTACGTCAAGCCGCGACCGTTGCGGCTCGGCAGCGAGTCCACCGGCGCCGCGCGCACCGGCGACGAGCGCGACGCGCCGGTGCGGGTGACGTACCGCGTCCTGCAGGCCCTCGCCGGACCCGGCGACATCGGGTACGGCGCGAACCTCACGCTCGCGCCGGCGCACCCGCTCGCCGAGTCGTTCCTCCGGCTGCGGGTCGGCGTCACCGACGTGCCGTGGTCGTCGCTGCGGTTCGGCTCGCTGCCGGACGGTGCCGCGCCCGCCCCGCCGGCGGCGGGCCAGGTCCTGGTCGACGTCGTACGCGGTCGCGTCCAGCTCGGCACCGGGGTCGGGACCGGGCCGGTCCGCGCGACGTGGCACCGTCCCGTCGCCGGCGAGATGGGCGCGCTTGCGTGCACCCTCGACGCGAACCCGGCCGCGCGCGTCGTCGTCACCGTCGACCCCGATGGCGCCGGACCCGGCGTCGTGGGAACGCTCGCGCAGGCGTTCGTCACGGCCCGCGCGCTGTCGGCGGCACTCGACCCGGCTGCGTCCACCCCTGGAGTGCCGGACGTCGAGATCAGGCTGCTGACGTCCGACCGGCTCGCGGCGCCTCCGGCGCAGGCGTTCACACCGGACGTTCCGCGGTGGCGGATCGTCGCGCCGCCGATGATGACGCCGACGATCGTCGGCGACCTCGACCTGGACCTCGAGGGTGCGTGCGTCTGGCTCGACGGCTTCTTCCTCGCGGGCGCCTTGAAGCTCGGCGCGGGGCTGCGCGGCGCGACGCTCGACGGGCTGACCCAGCATCCGCGCGACGGCGTCGACGTCGCGCCCGACGCCTGGTCGCTGGAGCTGTCCGCGACGCGCTGCCTGCTCGGCCGGATCCGCGCGGACCTCGCGGCGTTCCCTGTCGCGCTCACGGACTGCGTGGTCGACGGGCGCCGCAACCTGCTGCGGCCCTGCGGGGACGGCGCCGCGACGTCCGGTCCGGCGACCGACGCGGTGACCCGCGCGAGCCGGTTCGGACCCGCGCTCGTCGCCAGCGGCGTGACGTTCGCGGGTGCCGTCCGCGCCGAGTCGGCGGACGCCGAGGACTGCGTGTTCGCGGGCGGCGTCGAGGTCGTCCAGCAGCAGGAGGGGTGCCTGCGGCACTGCTACCTCGGGCCTTCGCTCTCGACGCCGCCGCGCCACCCGATGACGTACCGCTGCGGACCGTTCGCGCCGCCGACGTTCGTGTCGGACGGGTTCGAGGCGGCCGGCTACTACGCGCTCGCGCTCGACCCGCCGCAGCCGCTGCTGAACGCCGCGAGCGACGGCGGCGAGGTCGGGGCGTACCACCACGTCCGGCGCGCGGCGCGGCTGCGCCGCCTCCGGCAGCGCGTCGACGAGTTCGTGCCGCTCGGCCTGCGTTCGGCCGTCGCGGTCGCCCCCTGGGAGGAGTGACGTGGCCCCCCACTCGTTCTGTGAAGGAACTCCGCCCCTCTCACGCGTGACGATCTTCACAGAACGAGGTCGGCCGCGAAGCACCGGATCGAGGAGAGACGCATGACGACCGCCAACTACACCAAGGTCCCGCTCCGTAGCGGCGACCGCTGGACGGGCGCGCGCCTCCAGGAGGGCCAGTCGCTGCTGGAGCACGAGTGGAACCTCACCCTCGACGCCCTCGGCCGCGCCGACCGCGACCTCGCGCGCGACGCGATCGGCTGGGCGGGCGTCGTCGCGGGCAGCACGGCGTTCCAGGTCGGCGTCGTCGCCGGGCCGCCGCGCGACCTCACCATCGGCGGCGGACGGATGTGGGTGGACGGGCTGGAAGCCCTTGCGCCGGAGACGTTCCGGTACCTGTCGCAGGACCAGGCGCCGCCGCTACCAACGACCGGAACGGTGCTCGTCTACCTCGAAGCGTGGCCCGAGCACGTGCAGCCCGCCGAGGACCCGGCCGCGCTCGTGGACCCGGCGCTCGCGCCGATCGAGACCGCCGCCCGGCAACGCGTCGGCTGGCGCGTCGGCTTCATGGCGACGACGGCGACGACGTGCGACGCGGCGTTCGCGGCGCTGCCGAAGCCGGTCACCGACGGCACGCTGACGATCGACCGGACCGCGCCGCCCGCACCCGCCGACCCGTGCGACCCGCCGGGCGACCCGCTCGGGCTCGTTCCGGACGGGCTGTTCCGCGTCGAGGTGATCGACGCGGGGACGGCGTCCACCGCGCGCTTCGCGTGGTCGTACGAGAACGGCGGCGCCGCCGTCGCGCTCGCCGGCGCGCCCGCCGGTGCCGTCGTCACGCTCGCGCCGTCGGCGTCGACGAAGTTCGCCGCGGGCGACAAGGTGGAGGTCTCGTGGCTCGCCCGCCGCGCCGACCGCGTCGCCCACGGCGCGCTGTACACGGTCGTCACGCCGGGCGGCGGCGCGGCCGGGCAGGTGCTTACGCTGGACCGGCCGGTCACCGCACCGCCGACCGCGAAGGGGCTCTGCGTCCGTCGCTGGGACGGCCAGGTCGCCGGCGCGACGGCGAACGTGAACGCGTTCGTCGGCGGCGCGGACCTCGGCGTCGTGTTCCGCGCGGGCGCGGGCAACTTCCTGGTCGGCGACTGGTGGGGCTCGCGGCTGCGCGGTGAGGCGACCGAGACCGTCGAACGCCGGATCGGCGTCCCGCCCGACGGTGTCCGCCATGCATGGGCGCCCCTCGCGCTCGTGAACCTCGCCACCCCGGCCGTCGTGAGTGACTGCCGCCCGTCGTTCACGCCGCTGGTCGACCAGAAGCCCGCGCAGGGCCAGGGCGTCTGCACCGTCACGGTGTTCCCCGGCGACGACATCCAGCAGGCGCTCGACGCGCTGCCGAAGAGCGGCGGGGAGCTCTGCATCGCGGCGGGGACCTACGTCCTCGACCGGCCGGTGTTCTCCGCCGGGCGCAGGCGCATCGTCGTGTCCGGCGTCGGCCCCGCGACGGTCATCCGCGCGCCGCGCAGCGAGGCGGTGTTCGTCTTCGAGGACGGCGAGGAGATCGAGGTACGGCACCTGCGCGCGGAGTCCGGCGTCGCGCCGAAGGCCGAGCAGCACCTCGACGCGGTGCTCACGTTCGTCGCGTGCACCGAGGTCCGCGTCGTCGACTGCGACCTCGCCTGCCCCGACTCGGAGGGCCGCGCGCAGTCGTGCATCGCCGTGCGTTCCAGCAAGAACGCGGACGGCGTCGGCACGCCCCCAGACCGCGTCCGCATCGAGGGGAACCGCTGCGACGTCGGCGCGTGGCAGACCGGCATCCTCGTCACCGACTCGCTGGAGACCGTCGTCGCGGACAACGTCGTGCGGTTCGTCGCGACGTCGACGGGGCGTGACGTCACGTTCGGCGGCGAGGCGTTCGCGATCACCGAGCTCGGCGCGATGCTCATGCGCGACGCCGCGGAGGACAAGCCCGCGTTCGCCGCGTCACGCGAGGCGAAGGCGTTCGCCGCGAAGTACGCCAAGTCGAACGACGCGAGCACCCGCGCGGCCTACCGCGCTTACGTCACGAGGACCCGCGCGGGCAAGGCCGTGAACGCGCGCGCCGACCTCGCGAAGCTCGCCAAGACGTTGCGCGTCGGCGGCCAGGGCATCGTCGTCGGGGGCGCGCGGATCGGCACCGTCCGCATCGCCGACAACCTCGTCGACGGGTTCGTGCAGGGCGTGCACATCGGCGCGTCCGACGCCGCGACAAAGGGCCGCGAGCGGGCTGAGGAGGTGCTCGTGACCGGCAACGTCGTGCACGCGCTCGTGCCGCCGTCGTACAACCGCCAGCGGCACGCGGTGTTCGTCGGCAACGCACGCAGCGTGCACGTCCTCGACACCGTCGCGACGCTGCGCCGTTCGGCGTCGGGCGTGTCCTCGATCCGTCCCACGCACGTCGACGGCATCGTCGTGCACGGCGTTCTCGGGCCGTTCCTCGTCGTGCGGCAGAGCAGCCTGCGCGGGTTCTACACCGGCGTGCGCGTCACGCCGCTCGCGCCGTCGCCGGGCAAGGAGCGCCGCATGTGGCTCGTCGCGGAGACCATGGCCGACGGCGCGCAGGTGGCCGCGGACGCCCCCGACTGCGAGCAGGAACGCAACGTCCGGTGATACGTTCGAGTCTGCAGTAAGCCCTCAGGTCCCATCGTGGCGGTTACGACGGCCAGTTGACTTAAGGTCGCAAGGGTTCGACTCCCGGTTCTGAGGTGCACGACCCCCGGCCGTTACGGCCGGGCAGGCGCGGCCGCGGCGGTGTCCGCGGCCTGGTGCTCACCGAGGTTCGACGCCGGCGGCGCCCCCAGGTCGATGTTCCAGAGGGCCTGTGCCGTCGCCGCGTACTTGAGCAGGTTGGCGGGCTGCCGGATCGCCCAGCCCCAGCTCGCGGGAACGAGCGCGAACGCGACCCGGTTGCGCACGTCCTCCGCCGCCGTCAGGAACGCCGGGCAGAACGTCACCACCGTCGGGTACGCGCCGCCGGCCCGCATCGTCACGGTCGTGGCGGTGACGTCGGCCTTGGTGGACCAGGCGAGGACGCTGCCCGCGCACCGCCCGGTCGCGGCCGCCGCGCACGCGACGTCGTGGGCGCTGTACCAGATCGACGCCTCGGCCGGGATGTCGATCATGTCGACGAACGCCGCGTCGATGGCCACGTCGTCCGCCGCGCCGAGCGGGCTCACGACCCTGCGGGTGAACGCCGAGTAGGCGCCGCTGGCGGCGTACTCGGCCCGCCACCCCTCGATCCAGTCCTTCGCGCGCCGGGCGAGCGACTGCGCGCGGGCCATCGCGTCGAGGATCTTGTCGGTGTCGGACTGCGTGGCGCAGGCCCTCGTCACGCGGTCGGTCGTGATGTTCCGCAACGCGTACGTGGGGTCGCCGAGCGCGCGGATGACCTCCGCGTAGGACTCCGCGTTGCTCAGCGCCTCCTCCGTCGGGAGCCGCCCGAGCAGCCGTTCCCCGGCGTACGCCCGGTCCACGGTCGTCACGCCGGCCGCGCGCGGCACCGCGCCGCGCGCGGGGATCACCGCGTGCGCGGTCTCGTGCAGCACCACCATCGTCGGGTCCATCCGGCCGGCGTTCGGGCAGAGCCAGACACGGTACGTCGCCGCGTGGCCGCCCGTCAGCGGCCCGCACTCGGTGTCGGTCGGCGCCGCGAGCGTCATCACCAGCGACCCGGTCCCGCCGAGCTGGGTGCCGATCAGCGCGATCCGGTCGGCCAGCAGGCGGCCGTACCCGACGTCGGTCGTGCCGAAGAACCGCTGCACGGTCGCCTGCGTGCCCGGCGCCGACGCGGGCGCCGCGAGCCACGCCTGCATGGCGGCGTTCGCGCGGCCGATCACGGCGATCGCGTTGTCCCGCGCGGGCGCCCACCGGCTCAGCTCCGTGCTCGCGGTGGCGACTCCGGCGGTCGGTGTCGCGGCTGCCGACGTCGGGGGAGTGCCCGCGGTGACCGACGTCCGCGCCGCCGCGAGCGCACCCTGCACGGCGGCGGTCCGTGCCACGTCGGTGAGGTTGACGGCGTAGGCCGCCGCGAGCGCCACCGACGCGACGTCGGTCTCCATCGTCGCGGACGCCGTCGCCTCACCGGCGGTGAACGCCGTCCGTCCCGCGATGCGCGGGTCGAGGAACGGGTTCGCGTTCAGCCAGACGACGAGGTTGTCCTGGTACTGCTGCTCGGACGCCTGCGCGGCCGCCGCGCCGAGCTCGCGCGAGATCGTGCGCGACCGGTCCAGCGCGTCGCGCAGGGTGTGCAGGAACGACGCGTACGCCTCGCGCAGCCGCCCCTGCGCCGGGTGGTCCGCGGCGACGATCGCGCGCTGCCGGTCGTACGTGCGCTGCACCTGGTCGAGCTTGGTCCGCAACGCCGCCTGGCCGACGCTCGCCTGCGCGCGTTCGGCGGCGACCCGGCGGTCGGCCGCGGCCGCCGCGCCGACGTCGCGTTCCGCCCGGGCGATGTCGGAGGCGAGGAGGTCGCGGACCGCCTCGATGAAGTCGGCGGCCGCGCGGACGAAGTCGCCCGCCTCGTCGGTCGTCGCGGGCGCCGTCGCGGGGGACGGCTGCCGCCGTACCGTGCCGCGAGTCCGCCCCGCACGGGCCTGGAGGACGTGTACCAGCTCGTGCGCGAGCACCGCGCGGTCACCGCCGTACGGCGCCGCGACCACCACGTCGCTGCCGAGGGTGAACGCCTTCGCGCCGACCGACCGTGCCGCGACGTCCGCGTCCGGACCGGTCCGCAGCGTGACGCCGCCGAGGTCCGCGCCGAGGCGTCGTTCGAAGAACGCCTGCTCGCCCGGCGGCAACGGCGTGCCGGGCCGGGTCAGCACCGCGCGGACCGCACCCACCGGCGCCGCCGACGGCGGCCCGGTCGCGAGCCGCCGGACGGTCTCGTCCTCGTCGCCGCAGCCGCCGCAGGTACCCCCGCAGTCGCACGAACGCCGGAGCGCCGGGTCGTCGTCGGGGCTCACCGGCGGCGGCGGGACGGCGGCGAGGATGCGCGCGGCGACGCGTTCCGCCTCGTGCTCCAACGGGTCGTGCGCCGCGCCGACCTTGACCTGCGGGCGCGCCGTGTCGGCGTCGCCCGCCTGCGCGGCCGCGGCCGGCTCGGCGTACACGTGGCTCATCGACTCGGAGCGCACCACGCCGCCGTCACCGCGCCGTCACCGCCGCGCGGGCCGTCAGGCGCCGACGTAGGCGGCGAGGTGCTCGCCGGTGAGGGTGGAGCGGGTGGCGACGAGGTCGGCGGGTGTGCCCTCGAAGACGATCCGCCCGCCGTCGTGGCCGGCGCCGGGGCCGAGGTCGATGATCCAGTCGGCGCGCGCCATGACCGCCTGGTGATGCTCGACGACGATGACCGACGTGCCGGAGTCGACCAGCCGGTCGAGCAGGCCGAGCAGCTGCTCGACGTCGGCGAGGTGCAGGCCGGTGGTCGGCTCGTCGAGGACGTATATGCCGCCCTTCTCGGCCAGGTGCGTGGCCAGCCTGAGCCGTTGCCGCTCGCCACCGGACAGCGTGGTGAGCGGCTGGCCGAGGCTGAGGTAGCCGAGCCCGACGTCGGCGAGCCGGTCGAGGATCGCATGCGCCGCCGGCGTGCGTGCCTCGCCGGCGGCGAAGAACTCTCGCGCCTCGGTCACCGACATCGCGAGCACCTCGCTGATGTCGCGGCCGCCGAGATGGTGCGCGAGCACTGCGGCGTCGTACCGCTTCCCGTCGCACTCCTCGCAGGTCGTGCTGACGCCGGCCATCATCGCCAGGTCGGTGTAGACGACGCCGGCGCCGTTGCAGTTGGGGCAGGCGCCGTCGGAGTTCGCGCTGAACAGCGCGGCCGGCACGCCGTTGGCCTTGGCGAACGCCTTGCGGATCGGGTCGAGCAGCCCGGTGTACGTCGCCGGATTGCTCCGGCGCGAGCCGCGGATCGGGCTCTGGTCCATCGACACCACGCCCGCGCCGGCCGGCATCGAGCCGTGCACGAGCGAGCTCTTGCC
Source organism: Frankiaceae bacterium (assembly GCA_030840645.1). Taxonomy (GTDB): domain Bacteria; phylum Actinomycetota; class Actinomycetes; order BP-191; family BP-191; genus BP-191. Next base: position 91,240 of record JAVEEC010000105.1, on the reverse strand, counting down.
GGAGCCGGCGACGCCGGTGACGACCACGAGCACGCCGAGCGGGATGTCCACGTCGACGTCGCGCAGGTTGTGTGTGTTCGCGCCGCGGATCTCCAGCGCGCCGGTGGGCGTCCGGACCTTCTCCTTCAGGGCGGCCCGGTCGTCGAGGTGGCGGCCGGTGACGGTGCCGCTGGCCCGCAGCCCGTCCACCGTGCCCTCGAAGCAGACGGTGCCGCCCGCAGCGCCCGCGCCCGGGCCGAGGTCCACCACGTGGTCGGCGATCCCGATCGTCTCCGGCTCGTGCTCCACGACGAGCAGGGTGTTGCCCTTGTCCCGCAGCCGCACCAGCAGGTCGTTCATCCGCTCGACGTCGTGCGGGTGCAGGCCGGCGGTGGGCTCGTCGAACACGTATGTGACGTCGGTGAGCGCTGAGCCGAGGTGCCGGACCATCTTGACCCGTTGCGCCTCGCCGCCCGACAGCGTGCCCGACGGCCGGTCGAGCGAGAGGTAGCCGAGCCCGATCTCCGCGAACGAGTCGAGGGTCTGCCGCAGCGCGGCGAGCAGCGGCGCCACCGACGGCTCGGCGAGACCGCCGACCCAGGCGGCCAGGTCGCTGATCTGCATCGCGCACGCGTCGGCGATGCTGACCTTCTTGATCTTGGCCGAACGTGCCTCCGCGCTGAGCCGGGTGCCGCCGCAGTCAGGGCAGGTGGTGAACGTGACCGCCCGCTCGACGAACGCCCGGACGTGCGGCTGGAGCGCATCGACGTCCTTGGCCAGCATCGACTTCTGGATCCGCGGGACCAGGCCCTCGTAGGTGAGGTTGATCCCGTCGACCTTGATCTTGGTCGGCTCCTTGTAGAGGAGGTCGTGCAGCTCCTTCTTGGTGTACTCCCGGAGCGGCTTGTCCGGGTCGAAGAAGCCGCAGCCGGTGAAGATCCGGCCGTACCAGCCCTCCATGCTGAAGCCGGGGATGGTGAGCGCACCCTCGTTGAGCGACTTGCTGTCGTCGTAGAGCTGGGTCAGGTCGATGTCGTTGACCGAGCCCATGCCCTCGCACCGCGGGCACATCCCGCCGAGGCGGTTGAACGTCGCCCGCACGGCCTTGCGGTTGCCGCGCTCGACGGTGATCGCGCCGCTCGCCCGGACCGAGGGGACGTTGAAGGCGAACGCGCCGGGCGGGCCGACGTGCGGCCTGCCGAGGCGGCTGAAGAGGATGCGCAGCATCGCGTTGGCGTCGGTAGCGGTGCCGACGGTCGAGCGGGCGTTGGCGCCCATCCGTTCCTGGTCGACGATGATCGCGGTCGTCAGCCCGTCGAGTACGTCCACCTCGGGCCGCGCCACGTTCGGCATGAAGCCCTGCACGAAGGCGCTGTACGTCTCGTTGATCAGCCGCTGCGACTCCGCGGCGATCGTGCCGAACACCAGGGAGCTCTTGCCCGAGCCGGAGACGCCGGTGAACACCGTCAGGCGGCGCTTCGGGAGCTCGACGCTGACGTCCTTGAGGTTGTTCACGCGCGCGCCGTGCACGCGGATCAGCTCGTGGCTGTCGGCGACGTGCAGCGCAGGCGACCGCGTGCCCGTCCTCGTGGCCTTGCTCATGGTGTCTCCGTCGGATCGGCGGGCCGCCTGCGCGGCGAGGCCGTTGGCCTCTTCACGATCGCACGTCCGTCGAGCGCCGGGCCCAGCGCGTTCTGTGCAGGAATCATCCCTGCTTAGTGGGCGACCGCTCGGGGCGTCGAGTCGGCGTCGCCCGGCAGTGCGGCGAAGTACGCGCGGATGTCCGGCAGCGGCGTGCCCACCGGGAACACCGCGTCGACGCCGAGGTCGAGCAGCGCGGGGATCTGGTGGCGCAGGATCGTCCCGCCGGCCACGACGCGGCACTCCAACGACGCCGCGCGCGCGGCGGTCATGAACTCCGCCAGCGTCTCCATGTGCGTCCCCGACAGGACCGAGATGCCGACGACGTCGACGTCCTCGGCGATCGCGGTCGCGACGACGGCGTCGACGGCCTGGCGGCGGCCGAGGTAGAGCACCTCGTACCCCTCGTCGCGCAGCGTCCGCGCGATGATCCTGATGCCGCGGTCGTGGCCGTCCAGTCCGACCTTGGCGAGCAGGACCTTGAGGCGGCGCATCAGGCTTCCACCGGCTCGACGTACTCGCCGTAGCGGTCCGCGCAGAGCGCCATCACCTCGCCGAGCGTGGCGCCCCCGCGCAGCGCCGCGCGGACCGGGTCGACGACGTTGTCGGTGCCATCGAGCGCGTCGCGCAGCGCCCCGAGCGCCTTGTTCGCGAGCGCGGCGTCGCGGCCCTCGCGGAACGCCGCCAGCGCGCGACGCTTGCGTTCGACCGCCGCAACGTCGTGGGTGTGCAGGTCGAACTCCGGGTCCTCGGCCGCGGCCGCGCCCGGCGTGTTGACGCCGACGACGACGCGCTCGCCGGAGTCCTCCTCGGCCTGCACGCGGTACGCCGAGTCGGCGACCATCCGCTGCAGCAGGCCGGACTCGATGGCGCCGACGGCGCCGCCCGCGTCCTCGACGGCGTCCATGACCGCGGCGATCTCGCACCGCAGCTGCTCGGTCAGCGACTCGACGTAGTACGAGCCGCCGAGCGGATCGGCGACCGACGTGACCTTCGACTCGTGCGCGATGACCTGCTGCGTGTAGAGGCCGAGCAGCGACGCCTTCTCCGACGGGATCTCGAACGCCTCGTCCATGCCGGCGACGAGCATGCCCTGGCAGCCGCCGAGGACGCCGCCGAGCGCGCCGAGGGAGTTGCGCACGAGGTTCAGCTCGGGCACCTGCGCGCGCAGGTTGTAGTTGCCGATCGCGACGGTGAACCGCATCTTCTGGCCGTGCGGCGACTCGACGCCGTACCGGTCGCGGACGAGGTGCGCCCAGAGCATCCGCGCGGCGCGGAACTTGCACGCCTCCTCGAGGACGTTCGTGTCGCCGAACAGCAGGAACGACAGCCGCGCCGTCGCCTCGGCCATGTCGCAGCCGCGCTCCTGCAGCAGGTCGAGGTACCCCTTGGCGCAGGCGAGCGCGAAGCCGATCTCCTGCGCCGCCGTGCCGCCGGCCTCGTAGACCAGCGTGCCGCGGAGGTTCACCGGATAGAACTTCGGCGTGTGCCGCAACGAGTACTCGTACACGTCGCCGACGAGCCGCAGCGCGCCGCCCGGCGGGATGCGCCACAGCCCGCGCGCGACGAACTCGATGAGCGGGTCGTTCGCGATGGTGCCGGTCAGCGACGCCGGGTCGACGCCCTGCCGGTCGGCGGTCTCCAGCAACATCGCGTAGACGACGACGGCGCTCGCGTTGATGTTGAACGTCCCGGAGATCTCGCCGAGCGGGATGCCGTCGAACAGCTCGACGAAGTCGTCGAGCGTGTCGATCGCGACGCCGAGCCGGCCGGCGTCGTTGCGCGCCCGCGGGTCGTCGGAGTCGTAGCCGATCTGCGTCGGCAGGTCGAAGGCACAGGACACGCCGTGCTGCCCTTGGTCGAGCAGCAGCCGCCAGCGCGCGTTCGTCTCCTCGGGCCCGCCGAAGCCGGCGTACTGGCGCATCCGCCAGAGCCGCTGCGTGTACATCTGGGGGTGGATGCCGCGGACGAACGGGAACGTCCCCGGGTGCTGGCCGCCCGGCTCGTCCACCCACGCGGGGAGGTCGGCGCGCGTCCGGTACGGCTGCGCGTCGTGCGCCACGGCGTACCTCCCGACCGATGTGTTTACTTGCACGAAAGTAAGTGACTCGAAGGGCGGCTGTCAACGGCCCGGTGGCGCGGTCAGCGGCGCAGCGCGACCGGGAGCCCCGCCTGCTGGACCCGGCTCTGCAACGGCCGCCCCAGCGCCTCCTCGGCGGCCGCACCGGCGGCGAGCAGCGCGTCGAGGTCGAGGCCGGTCTCGATGCCCGCGAGCGCGAACGCCGTCGCCGCGTCCTCGGAGCAGAGGTTGCCCGCGCTGCCGCGCTGCACGCCCTCCTCGGGCGGGTGGCCGCCGACGCCGCCGAGGGCGCAGTCGACGGTGGCCGCGCCCGCGGCAACGGCGGCGAACGCGTTCGCCAGCGCGACGCCGCGGCTGTCGTGGAAGTGCGCCTCGACGGCCACGCCGGTCGCCTCCCGGACGGCGGCGACGAGCGAGCCCGCGGCCGCCGGGTGCGCCTCGCCGGTCGTGTCGCCGAGCATCACCTCGTCCGCGCCGGCGTCCACCATCCGAGCGGCCAGGTCGAGGACGGCCGCCTCCGATGTCGGTCCCTCGATGGGGCAGGCCCACGCGGTGCCGACGCAGCCGGTGACGTTCAGTCCTGCGGCGCGGGCGCGACCGGCCATCGCGACGGCCTCGGCGAGCGACTCGTCGCGGGAGCGGCGGACGTTCTTGCGGTTGTAGGAGTCGGACGCGGCGACGACGACGGTGACCCGGTCGAAGCGCGGGTTCGCGAGCGCGCGGTCGAGCGCGACGGCGTTGGGCGCGAGGACGGCGTACTCGACGCCGGGGACGCGGTCGTAGGTGCGCACGACCGCCTCGGCGTCGGCGAACTGCGGCCAGGCGCGCGGGTGCGCGAACGACGTCAGCTCGATCCGCCGGAACCCCGCCGCGGCCGACGCTGCCAGCACCGCGAGCTTCGACGCCGTCGGCACGAACGCCTCCGGCTGGATGCCGTCGCGCGCCCAGCACTCCGACAGCGTCAGCACAGCGCGCCCGCTCCGGCGGCCGCCTCCGCGAGCAGCTCGTACTGCGTGAGGGTCACGTCGAGGGACGGGTTCGGCAGGTCGACGGCGAGGCGTTCGACGCCGAGGTCGGTGTAGCGGCCGATCAGGTCGGTGACCTCGGCGACCGAACGGAACGCCCGCCGGCTCGCGCCCGGCGACTCACCGAGCCCCCACACGACGGCGAGCGACGTCGGCGGCGCGGGGCGGTCGACGGAGGACGCGTACTCGGCGAGGTACGCCATGCCGGTGGCGAGGTTCTCGGGGGAGAGGTGCGCGGGCAGCCAGCCGTCGCCGAGGTCGACCGCGCGGCGGACCGCGCGCTTCGACGCGCCGCCGACGAGGACCGGCGGGCGGCGCACGGGCTGTACGAGCGGGCGGACCGGGCCGAACGCCACGGTGGGCCCCGCGAACGAGACCTCCTCCTCGCCGGAGAGCAGCGTGTTGACGACGCCGATGTACTCGTCCATCAGGCGGCCGCGGTCGGCGTACGGGACGCCGAGCGCCGCGAACTCGCCGGGCACGTGGCCGACGCCGACGCCGAACAGCACGCGCCCCTTGGACAGCACGTCGACGGTGCCGAGCATCTTCGCCTGGACGACCGGGTTGCGGTACGGCAGCACGATGACGTCACTGCCGAGCTCGACGCGTTCGGTACAGGCCGCGAGGAACCCCCAGAGGATGTACGGGTCGAGCCACCAGTTGCTCTCGCCGTAGTACTCGACGGCGCTGAACGTCTCGTTGCCGTAGTCGTCCGGCGCGAGCCACGGCGACTGGAGCTCGACCGGCTGCGCGTCGGCGTCGCCCGTCGGCGCGACGAGGTGGTCCTGCACCCAGACCGAGCCGAAGCCGAGACCCTCGGCGGCGACCGCCATTCGGCGGACCTCGTCGGGGCCGACCCAGCGGCGGTACGGGGGGATCCAGACGCCGACCTTCATCCGCTGTCTCCGCTCGCGACGACGGCCGCGTCCTGCGCGCGCAGGATGACGTCGAGCGCGCGCTGCCGTTCCGCGAAGGCCGGCGTCGCGAAGTACGACTGCCACGACGCGAGCGCGGCGGCCGTGACGGCCGGTCGCGCGGTGAGGCGGTCGGTCCAGTCCGCGACCCGGGCACGGAGGACGGAGCGCGGCACGGCCTCCGTGACCAGGCCGCGTTCGGCGGCGTCCGGGGCCGTGATGCGGTCGCCGGTGAGCCCGGCGGTCAGGGCGGCGCGCGGGCCGAGCGAGCCTTCGAGGAACGCCATCACGGCGCTCGGGAACACGCCGAGCGAGACCTCCGGCAGCGCGAGCCACGCGTCGTCCGCCGCGAGGACGACGGGGCAGGCGCAGACGACCGGGACACCGCCGCCCAGCGCCGGCCCCTCGACCACCGCGACCCAGAAGACCGGCCCGGTCAGCAGCGCGTCGAGGAGCCGCGTCATCGCCGTGTCGCCGGGGTCGGCGCGGGCCTCGTCCAGGTCGTTGCCCGCGCAGAACACCGGGCCCTCGGCGTCCAGTACCGCGACGCCGACGCCAGCCGACGCGAACTCCTCGGCGGCCAGGCGGACGGCGTCCGCGATGTCGAGGGTGAGGGCGTTGCGCTTCTCCGGCCGGGCCAGCGTGACGCGGCCGACCCCGTCCTCGACGCGGGCGCGGATCACGACGACGACTCTGCCACGAGCGCGTCCCTGAACTCCGGCGCGGCAACGGCGGCGAGCACCTCGGCGCGGTCGCGCAACGGCACCCCGCGCAGGTCGGCGACGCCGTGCTCGGTCACGACGAGCTGCACGGTGTGGCGGGGGATCGTCACCGGCGCGCCGGGCGGCAACGACGGCACGATCGAGGAGACCGTCCCGCCCAGCGCGGTCGACCGCAGCGCGACGATCGACAGCCCGCCTTCCGAGTGCGTGGCGGCCTCCACGAAGTCCACGGCGCCACCGGGGCCGCTGACCTGCCGGCCGTTCACCCACTCGGAGTTGACCTGCCCCGTGCGGTCGACCTGGAGGGCGCCGTTCAACGACACGAACCGCGGGATCGACGCGAGGTGCGCGACCGACAGGACGACCTCGGCGGGGTACTGCTCGACCAGCGGGTTGCGGTCGGCGAACGCGTACAGCGCCCGCGACCCGAGCAGCTCGCCGCCGACGAACGGCGTCCCGAGCAACGGCAGCACCGCCACCATCTGGTCGATGCCCATGCCGTAGAGCCGCAGCCCGGGCGGCGGGTCGGCGCCGAGGAGCGCGACCAGCGCCTCCGGTACGGACCCCAGCCCGATCTGCACCGTCGCCCTGTCCGGCAGCAGCGCGCGGACGTGCTCCGCGATGCGGACGTCCTCCGGCTCCGGCGGGCGGGCGGTATGCGACGGCAGCGGCTGCTCGGCGTCGACCAGCGCGGCGAACGACGACACGGGGACCCGCGTGTCGCCGAGGCAGTACGGCATCTCCGGGTTGACCTCCGCGATGACCCGGCCGGCGACCCGGCAGGCGGTCATGGCGTACGAGACGCTGGCGCCGAGGCTGACGTAGCCGTCGCCGTCGGGAGGTGAGACGACGGTGAGGAACACGTCCGGTGGCGCCGCCGCGATCCGCGGCGCGACCCGCGAGCCGCGGATCAGGTGCAGCCCGACGCGACCGCACGCGACGTCGTCGCGGATGGCCGGCATGACGTGCCAGGTGTCGTAGGTCCACGCGCCGTCGCGGACCGGCGGCATGAAGTCGTACCCGCCGAGCTGCAGCCCGCTGGAGAGCCGCAGCCCGGCCAGCCGGTCGCGCTGGTCGACCAGCGCGCGCTGCAACGTCAGCGCCGCGCCCGCGGCCGTACCGAGCAGGACGCGCGCGCCGGGTTCGACGTGGCGCTCCACGGCGGCGGACGCGGTCACCCGCTAGTTGTACGGCGTAGATTGCTTGCGCGCAAGTAGGTACACTCGACGGCGTGCTGCTGACGTACGAGGCGCTGCGCGAGGGGATGACGTTCGCCCCGGTGCCGTTCGTGGTGACCCCGGCGCTCGTCGCCGAGTACGAGGCGGTCACCGGGACGCGCTGGACACCGCCCGCGCTGGCCGGCGTCTGGGCGCGCCTCGGCTACCAGCACGGCCATGAGCTGCCCGCCGGCGGCGTGATGGCGGGGATGACCATCGAGAACCTCCGCGCGTACCCGCCCGGCACGGCGCTCTCGCTGCGGACGACGGTGACGTCGCTCGCGCCGCCGCGGAAGGTCGTGCTGGTCACCGAGGCGTACGACGGCGACGGCGTCGTCGGCCGCGTCACGATCGACGCGCGGTGGGGCGCGTGAGGCTGACCCAGGACGACATCTGGCGCTGGGCCAGGCTGTCCGGCGACTTCAACCCGGTGCACGTGGACGAGGCGTTCGCCGCGACGACCCGCTACGGCGGCACGATCGTGCACGGGCACCTGGTGCTGACCTGGCTGGTCGACCGGGCCAACGCGGTCGCGCCGGGCTGGCGGGCGATCGAGGGGCTGCGCTTCCGCCGGCCGGTCCGCCCCGGCGTCGAATACGAGGTCCGCGACGCGGACGGCGTGCTGACCGTTGTCGATCAGGACGGCGAGGTCTGCGTCGAGGCGACGCTGATCCGCTGAACGGCGCGTTCTGCGAGGGCCCGGCGGTCCAGCTTGCCGCTGCCGGTGCGCGGCAGGTCGGGCGCGATCTCGACGTGCTTCGGCAGCTTGAACGCCGCGAGGTTGGTGCGCGCGTGGGCCAGCACCTCGGCGGGCGTCGCCGTCGCGCCCTCGTCCAGCCGCACGTACGCGTACCCCACCTCGCCGAACCGTTCGTGCGGCACCGGGACGACCACCGCATCGGCGACCGCGGGGTGCGTCCGCAGCGCGGCCTCGACCTCCTCGATGGCGACGTTCTCGCCGCCGGACTTGAGCATCTGCTTGGCGCGGCCGTGGAACGTCAGGTACCCGTCGGCGTCGAGCGCGCCGAGGTCGCCGGTCCATAGGAACCCGTCCGCGTCGATCGTCGCGGCGGTGGCCTCGGCGTCGTTGAGGTACCCGCGCATCAGCGACCAGCCCCGCACCGTGATGACGCCGACCTCGCCGGTCCCGAGCGGCGCGCGCGTCTCCGCATCGCGGATCGAGACCTCGAGGCCCTCCTGCGGGCGGCCGATCTTGGCGACGCGCAGCGCGAGCGGGTCGCGCAGGTCGCCGACGCAGACGTTGGGGGAGGACTCGGTGAGGCCGAACACGTTGGAGATCTCGCAGCCCAGCACTTCCGCGACGGCGCCGAGCAGCGCGCCGTCCGCCGCCGTCGAGACGAGCCGTAAGGACGGCACGGTCTCGCCGGTCGCGCGGGCGTACGACAGCAGGTCGCGCACCGCCGCGTCGATGCCGGGGAACGCCGTCACGCCCTCGGCGCGCATCAGGGGGAACGCGTCCGCCACCCGCCAGCGGTCGACGAGGACGACGTTCGCGCCGTGGGTCATCGCGGCGAGGTAGGCGAACACCGAGCCGCCGCAGTGGAACAGCGGGTTCATCACCAGCACCGTGTCCGCGCGCGACATCTGCCACGCGATGCCGAGGCCGTGCGCGTTGCGGACCAGCCCGGCGTTCGCGAGCACGGCGCCCTTGGGGAACGCCGTCGAGCCCGACGTGTACTGCACCATGGCGGCGTCGTCGCTCTCGGCGTTCGGGGTGGGGTCGTCCCCGACGAGAGCGGCGAGGTCGGTCGCGACCTTCATCGACGCCGGCGCGAGGGTCGCCCCGCGCGCGGGGTCGTCGCCGTCCTTCGAAGGACCCCACACGAGGAAGCGCGCGCCCGAGTGGTCCAGCAGGTAGCGGACCTCCGAGTCGGTGAAGCGGGTGTTCAACGGCACCAGGTCGGCGTCCAGCCAGGCCGTCGCGAACCAGACCTCGAGCCACTCGACGCGGTTGCGCAGGTGGATCGCGACCTTGTCGCGCGGCCGGACGCCCCACGCGCGCAGGCCCGCGGCGCGGCGTTCGACGCGGGCCCGCAGGCCGGCATACGTCAGCCGCTCGTCGCCGAAGACGACCGTCGCCTCGGGCGCCGTGTCGAGCAGGTCGGTCAGCCGCACGCCGTTCCTCTCAAACTCCGCCCCTAGAACCCTGCCCCCGAACACTGTTTGCTTGCGCGCAGGTAGGTTACTCTCAACCCATGACCGACGTCCCGCGCATCATCTCGGTGGACGACCACGTCGTGGAGCCGCCGACCCTCTGGACCGACCGGCTCAGCATCGCCCAGCGAGAGCGGGCTCCGCACACCGAACGCCGCAAGGGCGTGGTGCGCTACGTCGGCGGGCGGGCGAAGTTCGTCGAGGGCGACGAGCCGGGCGCGGCGTGGACCGACGTCTGGACGTACGAGGACGTGCGCTGGCCGCTGCACGCGGGCCTCGCGCTCGGCGGGCAGCGGCACCGCAACGAGCTCGACCCGGTGACCTACGACGACATCGACCCGGGCTGCTGGGAGCAGAAGTCGCGGCTCGCCGAGATGGACGCCAACCACACCGAGGCGTCGCTCTGCTTCCCGACGGTGACGCGGTTCTGCGGGCAGCTCTTCCTGGAGGCCGACGACCACGACCTCGCGCTCGACTGCGTGCGGGCGTTCAACGACTGGATGGTCGAGGACTGGTGCGGCGGTGACGGCCGGGGCCGGCTCATCCCGCTGACGCTGGTCCCGCTCTGGGACGTCGACCTCGCCGTCGCGGAGGTCGAGCGGTGCGCGGCGATGGGGTCGTTCGCGATCACGTTCTCCGAGGGCCCGCACGCACTCGGCATCCCGAGCATGCACTCCGGCTACTGGGACCCGCTCTGGGCCGCATGCCAGCGGACGGGCACCGTCGTGAACACCCACGTCGGCTCGTCCTCGAAGCTGCCCACCACCGCGGACGACGCGGGCCTGCTCGTCATGCCGACGCTGCTCTGGCAGAACTCCCTGCTCGCGGTGACCGACTGGCTGCTGTCGGGAACGCTGGCGCGCTTCCCCGACCTGAAGCTCGCGGTGAGCGAGGGGCAGGTCGGCTGGATGCCGTTCGCGCTGGAGCGCATGGACGTCTCGTGGGCGCACCGGAGCACCGAGCCGGACACCCTGGCGGTGCTGCCGGAGAAGCCGAGCACGTACGCGAAGAACATCTACGGCTGCATCTTCGACGACCTGGTCGGGCTCCAGCTCCGGGACCACGTCGGCATGCACCGCATCTGCTTCGAGACCGACTACCCGCACGTCGACAGCACGTACCCGCACTCGAAGCAGACCGCGGAACGCCTAGTGCGCGAGGCCGGGCTGACCGAGCGGGAGACGTGGCAGTTCCTGCGCGGCAACGCGATCGAGTGCTACGGCCTCGAGCGCTTCGACATCAGCGAGTGAGCCCGCCCACCGGGTTCTGGCTGCCGTAGTCGGGGCGGCGCAGCGCGACGTTGGTCTCGGCGTAGCCGGGCGCCTGCCAGAGGAAGTCGACGGCCTTGCGGTGCCAGCGCCAGCGGCCGCCCTCCTGCCGCAGGTCGTCGTCGTAGCGCGCCCGGCCGACGACCGCGCCGCTCGCCAGGTCGACGACGTGCAGGTACGCGTGGGTGCGGCCGGGCGCTTCGACGACGACGTTCGTGATGACGTGGAGAACGGTGCCCGCGCGGCCGCGCAGGATCTCGCGGATCTCGTCGTGACCGCGGTACGAGCCGCGGGTGCTGACCCACAGCACGGCGTCGTCGGTGAAGTCGTCCAGTAGCAGGTCAGGGCGGCCGGCGTCGAGCGCGTGCGCCCAGCGCCCGTACAGGTTCGCCGCCTCCGCGTGCACCTAGAGCCTGCGGGCCTGCAGCTTGGTGAGCAGCACCGCGACGACGAGCGCGGTGCCCTGGAACAGGTCCACGACCCAGAACGGGATGCCGAGGATCTGCAGGCCGTTGATGCCGACAGCGATGATGAGGATGGCGACGACGACGCCGCCGACGTTGAAGCGGCCCGGCTTGATCATCGTCGCGCCGAGGAACGCCGTCGCGAACGCCGGCAGCAGGTACGAGCCGCCCGCGCCCGGCGGCCCCGAGCCGAGCCGGGCGGCGAACACGATGCCCGCGATGCCCGCGCCGACGGCGGCGGTGACGTAGGACAGCATGACGACCCGGTCGGTGCGCACGCCGGACAGTCGCGCGGCCTCGCGGCCGGCGCCGGTGGCGTAGAGGACGCGGCCCGCGGGCGTCTGCGCGAGGACGTACCAGAGGGCGATCGCCAGCACCCCGAAGATGATCGTGGTCACGGGGATGCGGTAGACGAACGCCCGACCGATCTTGGTGAAGGTCGGCGGGATGTCGCGGGTGATGGTCTCGCCGTTGCCGATCATCTGCGAGAGGCCGGACAGGATCGTGCCGGTGCCGATCGTCGCGATGAGCGGCTCGACCTTGGCTTTGACGACCAGCAGCGCGTTGCAGAGCCCGACGACGACGGCGGTGAGCAGCACGAGCAGGATCGCGACCGGGATCGGGATGTGGCCGTGCGTCGCCTGAAACAGCCAGGTCACCTCGACCACGGCGAGCGTCATCATGCCGCCGATCGAGACGTCGAACGACCCGGCGGCGAGCGGCACCAGGATGCCGAGCGCCACGATGCCGGAGACGGCTTCGTTGCCGATGATGCCGATGAAGTTGTCGGTCGTCGGGAAGAGCCTGGGGCGCAGGATGCTGAACGTCGCGACGAGGACGAGCAGGAACGCGACGCCGGCGTACCGCTCGGTGAACGACGCGCCCTCGCGGGTGCGCAGGTCGAGCAGCCGCTCGGACCAGCCCCGGCGCGTGGGGTCCGGCTCCGGCTCCGAGTCGCGCCGCTCCGCCGCCGTGTCAGTCATCGCCATAGCACTCTCGCAGGATCGCCGGACGGGTGATCGCGGCGCCGGCCAGCTCCGCGACGGCACGGCCGCGGCGCATGACCACGATCCGCTGGCAGACCTGTTCCAGCTCCTCGAGGTCGGACGAGCAGACGAGGACGGCGACGCCGTCGTCCGCGGCCTGCCGGAGCAGCCGGAGCACGTCGCTCTTGCCGCCGACGTCGACGCCCTGCGTCGGCTCGTCGAGGACGAGCACCGTCGGCTCGCTCTGCAGCGAACGCGCGACCGCGACCTTCTGCTGGTTGCCGCCGGACAGCGTGCGCATCGGGCTCTCGATGCTCGCCGCGCGGATGCCGTACCGCGTGACCAGGCCGTTGACGTACGTCCGCTCGGTCGCGTGCCGCAACCGGCCGCCGCGGAAGAACCGCGCGAGCGACGTGAGGGTGACGTTCTCCTTCACCGTCATGTCCTGGATCAGCTTGTCGCCGCGCCGGCTCGGCAGGACGACGAGGCCGCGGACGCGCGCGTGGTGCGGGTCGCGCAGCTTGATCCGGCGCCGCCCGACGGCGACGTGCCCGGCCCGCGGCGTCAGCTGACCGTTGAGGACGCGGGGCACGTCGTGCACGCCGGAGCCGACCAGACCGGCGACGCCGACGATCTCGCCGGGGGAGACCGACAGCGTGAGGTCCTCGATGTCGCCGGCGGCGATGCCGACCAGCTCCAGCGCCGGCTCGCCGTCGCCGCCGCCGCGCGGCGCGGGGACCGCGTCGCGGGCCCGCTGGTCGCCGACGATCAGCGCGACCAGGTCGGTGCGGCTCAGCTCCTCGGTCGTCGCGCTGCCGACCGTCCGGCCGTCGCGCAGGACGGTGACGTGGTCGGCGATCGCGTGTACCTCTTCCAGCCGGTGGGTGACGTAGAGGACGGCGACGCCGCGGCCGCGCACGTGCCGCAGCACGGTGAACAGCTTCTCCACCTCGGCGTCGGGCAGCGCGGCGGTCGGCTCGTCGAGGACGAGCACGCGGACGCGGTCCTCGTCCTGGATCGCGCGCGCGACCGCGACCTCCGTCTGCTCGACGGCGCTGAGGTCGCCGAACCGCCGCTCCGGGTCGATGGCCAGGCCGAGGCGGTCGAGCTCGTGGCGGGCGCGGCGGCGTTCGTCCCGCCAGTCGATCTTGCGGAGGCGGTTGGTCCGGTACGAGTGCAGGCCGAGCCGCAGGTTCTCCAGCACCGTGAGCTCGTTGAGCAGGCCGAGGTCCTGGTGCACGAACCTGATGCCGACCGCGCGGCTGCTGTCCGGGTTACCGGGCTTCAGCGTGTTGCCGTCGACGGTGATCGGCCCGCTGTCCTTGTCGGGGGAGTGGAAGCCGGCGAGCAGCTTCACGAACGTCGACTTGCCGGAGCCGTTGTGGCCGAGCAGCGCGTGCACGGTGCCGTCGGCGAGGCCGATCGAGAAGTCGGAGAGAACGGTGTTGCCGAAGAAGGTCTTCGCGACGCCGGAGGCGGCGAGCACGTCGGTCTCCTTCGGTCGGGGGGGCCACGCGGGGCGCAAGACGGGGGAGGCTCGCACCCCGCGTGGGTCTGTGGTGGGGCCCTACTTCCCCCAGAGTGCCTTGAACTGCGTGTCGTAGCCCTCGGCTCCGGCGAACCCGGCGGCCGGGACCTTCTCGATGTTGGTCTGGTTGATCAGCAGGATCGGCACCGGCAGGCTCTTCTCGACCGCCTGCCCGCTGAGCACCCGCGCCGCCGCGTCGACCGCGGTCCACGCGGCCTCCGACCTGCCGAACGCCACCGCGCCGGTCACGGTCTGCTTCTGCTTGAGCAGCGTGAGGATGGCCGGGTCGCTGTCGAGACCCGCGACGCTGATGGACTGCCGGCCCGACTGCTGTACGGCGGTCGCCGCGATCTGCGTCGCCGCGCCGAACACGCCGACGATGTAGTTGAGGTCCGGCTTGGCCTGGATGGCGGCGAGCACCTGGCGGGGCAGGTTGGCCTGCATCGTCGTCTGCTCGAACTCCAGGTTGTCGGTCGTGCAGGTCGAGCACGCCTTCATCGCGGTGCCGAAGCCCTCGGTGCGGAGGATGTCGCAGCCGATCGAGCGCTCGGTGACGAACAGCGCGTTCGCCCTGCCCTTCGTGTTGGCGATGACCAGGTTGGCGACGATCTCGCCCTGGCCCGCGCAGCCGGTGTCGCCGACCTCGGCGGCCACGCCGGGAGCGTTCGGCGTGTTGCCGCTGAAGATCGCGATGACCGGGATCTTCGCGGTCTGCGCCGCGGCGTAGCCGTTGCCGGCGACGTTGGTGCCGACGGCGTTCGTGACGATCGCGTCGGCCTTGGCGTTGATGGCCTGGTTGAAGCAGCCGGTCGCCTGCTGCGGCGTCTTGCCCGCGTCGCAGAGCTTGTAGGAGTAGCCGATCGCCTCGGCGGCGGCCTTGATCTGCTTGGCGATGACGCTGCAGCCGACCAGCTCCTGGTTGCACGCGACGTTGTAGATCGTCTTGCCCGCGGCCGGCGTGAACGCGCCAGTGACGAGGATCGACGTCGGCAGCTGCTGGGCCTTCAGCACGGCCGCCTCGGCGGCGGCGACCGAGGCGTCGGCGCTGGCGCTGCCGCTCGGGGTGCTGTTGGCGGCGGGCGTCTTGCTGTCGGAGCAGGCGGTGGCGAGCAGCGCCGTCCCTGCGAGCACGAGTACCAGCTTGCGAGCGTTCCCTGCGCGACCCCGTGGCGTTCTGGTGATCTTCAACCCAGCCTCCTCGTCGAACAGCGAACTACTTGCACGCAAGTAAAATCGCGATGACGAACTCGTGTCAAGGGAGGGGGCTCGAAGATGGCGAGTCGTTACCGAGTCAGCGGGTCGTCGTAGCGGGACGCGGTCGCGGCGCGGCGGCGGCCCGGCGCCTTGTGGTACCCCGTGCCGAGCAGGTCGACGGCGATCATGGCGAGCTCGCCCGGCTGGAGGTCGCGGTCGCTGCGGTACCAGCGGAAGATCCAGTTCGCCGCGCCGACCGCCAGCGAGACGGTGACCGAGGGCGAGGCGTCGTCGCGCAGCTCGCCGGCCTCGACGCCGTCGCGGTACGCCTGGACGAGGCGGTCCTGGTACTTCTGCCGGCGGAGGCGGAGCCGGCCGGACATGTCGTACGGCAGCGCGCTGCGTTCCTGCGTGAAGATGGCCGACAGTTCCGGCGACTCGGCGACCGTGCGGATGTGCGCTTCGAGCATCGCGTCGAAGCGGCCGCGGCCTGCGTGGCTGCGTTCGGCCTCGTCCAGCGCGGCCTCGAGGCGTTCGAAGAACCGCTCGTAGAGGTCGAGCAGGATCGCGGTCTTGGTCGGGTAGTAGTAGTAGAGGGCCTGGCGCGTGACGCCGAGCTGGTTGGCGACGTCGTCGAGGCGGGCGCCGCGGAACCCCTTCTGCCCGAACTCCTCCGCGGCGACGCGCAGGATCTCCGTGCGGGTGATGGATTCGCTCATGGCTCCCCTAGGCGTTGTGTCCGGTGAGACCGTAGCGGAGCGGGCGCTCGCCCGGACCCGGTTGACCGGACGTCGGCAGCGGAGTTAACTTGCGCGCAAGTCAGTATGCATCACGCGTTCGCGCGGGACGGAGCCGACCATGACCGTGCTGTCGCGCCTGGACCGCGCCACGTCGTTCGCCGACCTGCCACCCGCAGCGGAACTCGTGCTGCTCGCGCGGGTGCTCGACCGGATGGGGTTCGTCGAGCACAACGTCGGCCACATCACGTACAAGCAGCCCGACGACACGCTGCTGACGCTGCCGTTCCAGTGGGGCTGGGACGAGGTGCGCGTCTCCGACGTCATGCGGATCGACATGGAGGGCAACGTCCTCGAAGGGCGCTGGGACGTCACGTCCGCGATCACGCTGCACCTCGAGCTGCACAAGGCGCGGCCGAACGCCACCATCGCGATCCACAACCACCCGTACTACGCCACGATCTGGGCCGCGCTGCGCCGCATCCCGCCGGCGTACGACCAGACGTCCGCCGCCTGCATCGAGAGCGACCTCGCCCTCTACGACGACTACGAGGGCGCGGTGATCGACCAGGCGTACGCGCGCAAGGCCGTCGACGCGCTCGGCGACTCCACCTGCGCGCTGCTCGCCAACCACGGGGTGTTCGTCATCGGCGACCACGTCGGGCAGGCGTACCAGCGGGCGAAGCAGCTCGAGTGGCGGTGCCGTACGGCGTGGATGGTCGAGGCCGTCGGCGGCGGCAAGCCCATGCCGGACTACGGCGTCCGCGAGATGGAGTCGTTGACGCGGCAGTACGGCGAGTGCTTCCCGCACCAGTGGGAGTGGGCGGTGCGGCGCGAGCTGCGCGCCGACCCCGACGTCCTCTCGTAGCGCGCGTGGCAGGACCGGTCCGGGTCGCGGTCGCGCCGGCGGCGGAGCCGTTCGCCGTGGCCGCCGTGCTCGCGGCGGGGGCGGAGGTCGTTCCCGTCGGGCCGGCCGCGGAGGCGCTCGTCTGGCTCGCGCCGCGCGACGTCACCGGCCTCGGGGCCGCGCTCGACGCGGCACCCGGCGTGCGCTGGGTCCAGCTGCCGAACGCGGGCGTGGAGCTGGTCGCGGCCGCCGGCCTGCTGGCGCGGCGGCTGGTCTGGACGTCGGGGAAGGGCGTGCACTCCGAGCCGGTCGCGGAGCACGCGCTCTGCCTCGCGCTGGCCGGGCTGCGTTCGCTGCACCTGCGGGTCGGCGCGACGACGTGGGGGGAGCCGGCGGCGGAGACGTTGTTCGACCAGCGCGTCACCATCCTCGGCGGCGGCGGGATCGCGGCCGCGCTGGTCCGGCTGCTCGCGGCGTTCCGCTGCAACGTGACCGTGGTGCGCCGGTCGAGCCTCGCGCTGCCCGGTGCCCACGTCGTCGGCCCGGAGGGGCTGGCGGCGGCGCTGCCGGGCGCGCGGGTGGTGTTCGTCGCCACGGCGGCGACGCCGGCGACGTACCACCTGGTCGGGGCGCCCGAGCTCGCGCTGCTCGATCGCGATGCCTGGCTGGTGAACGTCGCCCGCGGCTCCTGCGTCGACACCGGCGCGCTGGTCGCGGCGCTGGCGGCGCGGCGGATCGGCGGCGCGGCACTCGACGTGACGGACCCCGAGCCGCTGCCCGACGGGCACCCCCTCTGGGACCTGCCGAACTGCATCGTCACGCCGCACACCGCGAACACCTGGACGCTGCTCGAACCCGCTCTCGCGCAGCGCATCACGACGAACGTCACCCGCTTCGCGGCAGGCGCTCCGCTCGACGGGATCGTGGATCCGGCGACCGGCTACTAGCGGGCCGTCACCAGGCCACCGCGTACAACCCGCCGCACGCGCTGCTCTGCGGGCAGAAGTAGACCACCTTCGACTCCTGCGCTTTCGCCAAGAGCACGACCGATGACTCGTTCACGACGGCGAGAGTGGCCGCCGAATCGGGCGCAGGGACCAGCAGGAGAGCGTCACCGCGGTCCCCGATCCGGTCGCCGAGGGTGCCGTCCTCGCCGATCTGGTAGACCCCCGGCTGCGCGCACGACTTGCCGTCCACCGCTCCGTAGAGCTGGCCGCTCCGTGCCCGGCCGACGCTCGTCCAGGTGCAGCCCGCCGGTGGCGCGAGGGGAGCCGCCTCGTCTCCGTCGAGCCAGACTTTCCGCAACGCGCCGTCCTTGGCGAAGAGGAACCCCGACCCATCGGCGAGCCAGGCCTCCGGCCAGTGCGGGAGCGCCGACGTACCGACGACCCGGCCGGTCGCGGCGTCGACCCGCTTCACCTCGTACGACTGCTTAGGGATGCCGAAGAGGTCCACTCTGTCCGAGACCGCGAGCGTCCGCTGGTTGGGGCTGAGGAGCAGCTGCCCGGTCAGGTCCGCGAGCCGGGTCACGGGGCCGTGGCCGGTGAACGTGAACAGGCCGGACGAGCTCTCGAAGCCCGACCCGCAGTCGCGAACAGCGCTGACGTAGAACCGGCCGGTCGACGTACGCACCACGCCGGTCACGACCGCGTGGAGGACGTGGTCGAGGGCTTCGCCGCCGTCGACGGCCGCGAACGAGAGCCACTGGTCCGCGTTGGCATCGTTGCCGTGGGGGGGACCGGAGCGCGCGAGGAGGAACCGGGCTGGGTACGCGCCCGATCCGGACGGCTCGGCGAGCCGGTACGGCTCGACGTCGGGCGGCGGGCAGGGCGTCGGGGTCGGCGACGGCGTGGGCTCGGGGCTGGGTACGACCGCCGGCCCCGTGGGGTTCGGCGAGTCCGACGGGGTCGGCGACGGGGTCGGGGTCGGGGTGGCGGACGGCGTCGGCGACTCCGTCGGCGTCGGGGACGCGGTGGGAGGGACGGCCACCAGGCGGTTCGGCTCGTCGCGGGGCAGCGCGACGACGACACCTGCCACGACCGCGAACGCGATCGCGGCCGCGGACACGGTGGCCATCCTGACCCGCCGCCGGGCGCGACCCGCCGCCGCGACGGGCGCGTAGGCGGGCACCGTGTCGGGCAGGCCGCCGGCCGCCGCGGTGAGAGCGCGTTCCAGGTCCTCGGGCTCCATCACACCTCCTCGAACGCTTCCTTGAGGGCAGCGAGCCCGCGCGACGCGTACGCCTTGACCGACCCGGCCGAGACGCCGAGCGTCGCGGCGATCTCGGCCTCGTTCAGGCCGGCGTAGTACCGCAGCACCAGCACCTCGCGCTGGCGGCGTTGCAGCCCGCGCAGCGCGCGCACGACGGCCGCCGCCTCCAGCGCCGCGACGGCACCGTCGAACGCATCGCCGCCCTGCGGGTCGGGTGCCGCCGGGTGGCGGCGGACGACGAACCGGCGGCGCAGCCGCGAGCGGGACAGGTTGACGACCGTGCGCCGCAGGTACGCGAGCGCCTTGGTCGGGTCGTCCAGCCGGGACCACCGCGCGTGGAGGCAGACGAACGCCTCCTGCACGACCTCCTCGCAGGCCCCCGGGTCGTCGAGCAGCAGGGCGGCGAGGCGGCGGAGCGAGGCGTACCGCGTGACGAAGAGGCGTTCGATCTCGGCGGACTCGTCCACGCTCCCGCCCACCCCTTCGAACCCCCGGTGCACGACCGTCACACACAGTAGGTCGCGAACGGCGGCGATCGGTTGTACGACGCATCCGGGAGCCGACACGATGTGGCCATGGGAGACACGAAGCGCGCCGACATGTTCCTGGACCTGGCGGAGGACCCGAGGGAGAACGGTCCCTCGCTCGGCGACGAACGGGCGACGCTCGCGGAGTTCCTGCGCTGCCAGCGGCTGACGCTGGAGGTCAAGTGCGCCGGGCTCGACGCGGCACAGCTCGCGCGACGCTCGGTCGAGCCGTCGACGATGTCGCTGCTCGGACTGGTCCGGCACATGGCGGACGTCGAGCGGTACTGGTTCCGGCGGGTGCTGGCCGGCCTGGACGTGGCGAAGGTCTACAGCACGGACGACGACCGCGACGGCGACTTCGACGGGGCGGCGGCCGACCCCGCAGTGGTCGAGGAGGCCTGGGCGCGATGGCGCGACGAGGTGGCGTTCGCGGAACGCTTCCTGGCCGAGACCGACGACCTCGGCGCGGTCGCGCACGACCGCCACGGCAACGCGATCTCGGTACGCGAGGTGCTGGTCCACATGGTCGAGGAGTACGCGAGGCACAACGGCCACGCGGACTTGCTGCGCGAACGGATCGACGGCCGCGTCGGTCAGTAGCGCCGCCCGCGGGTGGCTCGGCGTCGTTCCGCACGAGCCACCCGCGGCGCCTCACCCCGGGTTACGGGTACAGGTCGAACGTGTACGCGTCGCCGTCGTTCATCGAGGCGATGGTCAGCGTCGCGACGCCCGCCGTCACCGACACCACACCGCTCGCGAACAGCGTCGGGGTGACCGCGCCGAACGTGTTCGGGATGCGGTAGACGGTGTAGTGCATGGACGACAGCGCGTACGACGACGGCACGTTGAACTTCACCGTCGTGGTCGACGGCCCGTTGACGGTGCCGACGCTCCAGCGGCCGACCATCGCGGTCAGCTCCTTGGCGCTGTCGTTGCGCCCGCCGTAGCCGACGGTGTCGTTGTTGTCGGTCGTGGTCTGGACGCGCTGGTTGCCGATGCCGGCGTACATCTTGTGCACCCAGTACGTCGACCGGGTCGTGATCTCGTCGGACTGGAGCAGCCCGTTGAGGCCGTCGACACAACCGTTGTACGTGGTGCCGCCGGGGGTGTCACTTGTGTCCCAGCAGCCGAGGGTGGCGCCGTCGACGTTCGCGTCCTCCAGGAACTTCAGCCAGGCAACGCTCCAGCCGGGCACGGTGAAGTTCTGGCTGTCGGTGAACTCCCCGACGTGGTACTCGGGCGACGGGGCGAGCAGCGTCGGCCGGGCGGCGACGAGCGCCCTGGCGCTGGCGATGTGGCCGGCGATGGCGGTCGGCAGCACCTGCGCTCCGGCGCCGTCGATGATCTCGTGCCAGGACAGCGCGTCGATCTTCAGGCTGTTGGCGACGGCGTAGTCCAGGAAGCACTTCATGTCGATCTTGTTGCAGGCGCCGGAGTCGTTGTAGACGGCGAGGCCGGGACCCATGATCTTGGCGGTCGACGTGACCGAGCGGATGTCGTTGTGGGCCGCCTTGAGCAGCGTCAGGATCTGCGCGCTGGTCCAGACGCCGTTGTGGTCGGGCTCGTTCCACAGGTCCCAGTAGTCGACGGGGCGGGCCGACGTCGGGCTGTGGGTCGTCGCGAGGTTGACGACGCAGTTGTCCCACGCGGCCTGGCCCACGAAGATGATCGCGTTCGGGTCACACGAGTCGCTGACGACCCAGACGACCTTGGCGCCGTAGCTCTTCGCGAGGTCGTACCTGGTGTCGCTGTTGATCCGCCAGAACTTCGGCGACAGGGCCGCGACGGTGGCGTGGTCGGTGGTGCTGTTGATCGTGTGCAGGAAGCCCTGCTCGCGGAACGTCGCCGTGCCGAGCACGGTGTTCGCGTTGACCGTGATCGTCCGCGCGGGGAGCGCGTACGCACTCTGCGGGACGGCGCTCGCCACGACGCTCGCGGCGAGCAGCGCGCCCACCAGCGGCAGCCGGCGGCCGCGCCGCGTGGACCCTGACCTTGTTCCCGATCGGTTCATCCGTGGTTCTCCCTCGGGTGTGCGATGGAGGTAGGGGGACCTGACCCAGCGCCCAGGGAGGCCGCTGGTTAGTTTGGTAACCTAGTTTAAGTATCTTCACCCGGTCAACGACCGGTTCGCGCCGGTTCGCGACGAGGTCAGCGGTGACGCGCGAGCCCGTCCAGGAGCTCGGCCTGGGCGACGCAGGCGGCCCGGAAGTCGTTGCGGCACAACGACTCGTCCACCGAGTGGGCCGCGCTGGCGGGGTCCTGGACGGCGGTGATGAGGAAGTCCGCGTCCGGCATCGCGTCGGCGAGCATCGTGACGAACGGGATGCTCCCGCCCGCGCCGAGGTCGACGCAGGCGGCGCCGTACGCCTCGCCGAGGACCCGCCGCGCGGCCTGCTGGACGTCGGTCGCCGGGGCGTTGAAGCCCTGCCCGACGGCGCCCGCCGTGACGGTCAGCCGCGCGTCGTTGCCGACGTGCGCCCGCAGGTGTTCGGCGACCGCGGCGTACGCGACGTCGGGGTCCGCGCCGGGTGGCAGCCGGACGCCGAGCTTGGCGCGGGCGGCGGCGTGCAGGACGTTCGACGACTCGGCGACGGGGACGGCGTCGAGGGCGAGGACGGAGATGCTGTGCCTGGTGACGAGCCGCTCCGCGACGTCGCCGTCGCCGTGGATGCGCACGCCGGGCAGCAGCAGGTCGCCGAACTCCGAGATCGTCCGCGGCGCGACGAGATCCGGGTCGTCGAGGCCGTCGACCGCGACGCTGCCGTCCTCGTCGTGCAGCGTGGCGAGCAGCCGGACCATGGTGGTCAGCGCGCAGGGCAGGACGCCGCCGTAGAGGCCGGAGTGGACGGTACGGGTGAGGGTCTTCAGCTCGACGGTGACGTCGAGCAGGCCGCGGAACATCGTCGTCAACGACGGCACGCCGGCGCCGGCGTTGACGGCGTCCGGAACGAGCACGACGTCGGCGCGCAGCTCGCCCGCATGGGCTGCCAGCAGTGCGGGGAACGCGGGGGAGCCGATCTCCTCCTCACCCTCGACCAGCACGGTGACGGAGACCGGCAGGTCGTCGCCGAACGCGCGCAGCACCGCGAGGTGCACGGCGATGCCGCCCTTGTCGTCCGACGAGCCGCGGCCGTAGAGGCGGTCGCCGCGCTCGGTCAGCGCGAACGGGTCGACGGTCCACCCGGCACGGTCTCCGGTCGGCTGCACGTCGTGGTGGGCGTAGAGCAGGACAGCGGGCGCGCCCGGCGGACCCGCGCGGTGCGCGATGACGGCCGGGCGGGCGCCGCCGGTGGTGACGACCTTCGCGTCGGCGAGGCCCGCCTCCAGGAACAGCCGCGCCGTCAGCTCGGCCGAGGCGAGCACGTCGCCCGCGCGCGCCGGGTCCGAGCTGACCGAGGGGATCGCGACGAGGTCGGCGAGGTCCGCAAGGGCGCGGGGGACCTCGGCCTCGACGCGTTCGCGCAACGAGGTCACGGCCGCCACCCGACCAGGTCGCGGTCGAGCTCCGCGGTGCTGGTCACGCCGAGCAGTTGGAGGGTGCGGACGTAGTCGGCCTGCAGCAGGGCGAGCAGGTGGTCGACGCCCGCCTCGCCGGCGGCCATCAGCGCGTACAGGTAGGGCCGCGCGACGAACGCCGCGCGCGCGCCGAGCGCGACGGCCGCCGCGACGTCGGCGCCGGACCTGACACCACCGTCGAGGTAGACCTCGGCGTCCGCACCGACCGCGTCGACCACGTCGGGCAGCACGCGCAGCGCGGTCGCGGCTCGGTCGAGCTGGCGGCCGCCGTGGTTGGAGACGGCCACGGCGTCCGCGCCGGCCGCGACGACGGTCTTCGCGTCGTCGACGCGCAGCACGCCCTTCACGACCAGCGGCCCCGACCACTCGGTCCGCAGCCACTCGACGTCCGCGACAGTGACCGAGGGGTCGAACACGCTGTTGATGAGGCTGGACAGCTCGTCCGCGGCACCGAGCGACTCGAACGCGAGCGGCTCGGTCGTCAGCGCGTCCCAGAGCCAGCGCGGTCGGCGAGCCATGTCGGCGAGCGTCCGCAGTGACAGCGACGGCGGCAGGGTCAGCCCGTTGTGGACGTCGCGCAGCCGGGCGCCGGAGACCGGCACGTCGACGGTCAGGACGAGCGTGCCGAAGCCGGACTCCGCGGCGCGCGCGAGCAGCGACCGGGTCAGGCCGCGGTCGCGCATGACGTAGAGCTGCAGCCAGCGCTCGGCGTCCGGCGCCTGTGCCGCAAGGCGTTCGACCGACGTGGTGCCGACCGTCGACAGGGCGTACGGCACGCCGGCGCGACCGGCCGCGCGGGCCACCGCGGGCTCGCCCTCCGCGCGCATCATCCGGGTGAAGCCGGTCGGGCCGAGGACCACGGGGAACGCCACCGGCCTGCCGAGCACGGTGGTCGACGGGTCGACCGCGGCGACGTCGCGCAGGACGTGCGGGTGCCACACGACGTCGTCGAACGCCGCCGTGGACCGTGCCAGCGAGACCTCGCGTTCGGCGCCACCGGCGACGTAGTCGTAGACCGCGCGGGGCGTACGGCGGCGGGCCGCGCGCTGGAAGTCCGCGCAGGTGCGCAGCGTGGCCAGCCGGTCGCGGCGGCGGAACGCGGGCCCGGCGAAGCCGGCCACCTCCGACCAGCGCGGCGCCCGCCGCCTCACAGCGCGACCTCGGCGCCCGCGGCGGCGGAGGCGTAGCAGGCGTCGATGACCTCGGCCCGCCGTACCCCCTCGGCACCGTCGTGCCTCGCCCAGTCGCCCGAGCGAACGGCCGCGTGGAAGCGGCGGACGACCTCCGGGTGGCCGGCCACCGCCGGCACCTCGGGCGTCACGTCGCGTGGCTCGCCGTCGACGTCGCGGTACAGCGTCAGCGTGTCGGCGTCGGCGTAGTCGCGGATGTCGAGCGCGGCGCCGCCGAGGCTGCCGTACAGCACGAGGCCGAAGTCGTCTCCGGCGCTGCCGTGCGCGGCCCAGCTCGTCTCCAGGTGCAGCACCGCGCCACCGTCCAGCCGGACCATCGCCGTCGCCAGGTCCTCGACGTCGAAGTCGTCGCCGACCGCCGCCACCTCGCGGAACGTCGCCGCACTCACCGACCGCACCTCCGGCTCGCCGAGCAGCACGAGGGCGAGGTCGAGGACGTGCACGCCGAGGTCGATCAGCGGCCCGCCGCCGGCCAGCTCCCTGCGGGTGAACCAGCTCCCGCCCGGCGGCACGCGCCGCCGGCGCATCCAGTGTGCCTTGGCGTAGTACACGCGGCCCAGCGCGCCCGCCTCGACCTGCTCGCGCAGGGCCTGGACGTCGCCGCGGTGCCGCTTGTCGAAGCAGGTCATCAGCACGCGTTCCGACGCGCGCGCCTGCGCGGCCATCGCGGCGGCCTCGATGGCGTTGCGGGCCAACGGCTTCTCGCAGAGGACGTGCTTGCCGCCGCGCAGCGCCGCCAGGGCGATCGGCAGGTGCAGGTGGTTCGGGGCGGCGATGCTGATCGCGTCGACGTCGTCGCGCGCGACCAGGTCCTGCCAGTCGGTGTGCAGGCCGGTGATGCCGTACTCCGCGCCGACCTCGCGCAGCAGCGGCTCCTCGGCGCAGGCCAGCGCGACGGGTACGGCGCCGGGTACGGCGGCGTGCGCGGCGAGGTGCGTCCGCCCGGCCCAGCCGAGCCCGACGACGCCGACGCGGACGGGGGTCACGCGCCCACGTCCACGAGCGCGCCGGTCGCCGCCGAGTCCTGGACCGCCGCGAGGACGCGTTGCACCTGGAGGCCGTCGTGGAACGAAGGCGATGCCGGTGTCCCCGACGCGATCGCGTCGAGCAGGTCCTTCGCCTGGTGGACGAACGTGTGCTCCCAGCCGAGCGTGTGTCCCGGCGGCCACCAGCCGGACAGCCACGGGTGGTCCGCGTCGGTCACCAGCACTCTGCGAAAGCCCGCGGTGTCGCCGTCGGCGCCGTCGTAGACCTCGAGCTCGTTGAGGCGTTCGAGGTCGAACGCCACGCTGCCGAGGCTGCCGTTGACCTCGACGCGCAGCGCGTTGCGCCGCCCGGTCGCCATCCGGGTCGCCTCGAACGCGCCGAGGGCGCCGTTGCCGAACCGGCCGACGAACAGCGCCGCGTCGTCCACCGTGACCGCCCGGTCGCCCTCGGGGGAGGGCCGGACGGGGACGAACGTGTGCGCCAGCGCGGTGACCGAGCCGAGCGTCGAGCCGGTCAGGTGCTGGGCCAGGTCGACGACGTGCGAGCCGAGGTCGCCGAGCGCGCCGGACCCGGCGCTCGCCGCGTCCAGCCGCCAGGACGCGGGAGCGTTCTCGTCGTGCAGCCAGTCCTGCAGGTAGGCCGCGCGGACGTGCCGTACCTCGCCGAGCCGCCCGCTGGCGACGAGGCGGCGGGCCAGCTCGGTCGCAGGGAGGCGGCGGTAGTTGAACCCGACCATCGCCACGCGGTCGCTCGCGCCGGCGGCCTCGGCGAGTGCCTCGGCCTCGGCGACGGTGTTCGCCAACGGCTTCTCGCAGAGGACGTGCTTGCCTGCGGCGAGGGCGGCCAGCGCGATCTCGGCGTGGCTGTCGCCCGGCGTGCAGACGTCGACCAGGTCCACGTCGTCGCGTTCGACGACCGCGCGCCAGTCGGTGGACCACCCGGCCCAGCCGAGGCGTTCCGCCGTCGTGCGGACCCGCCGCTCGTCGCGGCCCGCGACGACGGCCATCACCGGCGTGACCTCGACGTCGAACGCCCTGGCGACGGTGCGCCACGCGTTCGAGTGCGCGCGGCCCATGAAGCCGTGACCGACCATCGCGACGCGCAACGTCCTCACGGCGTCGGCCGCGCGAACGCCTCGTCGAAGCCGCGGCCGGGCGGCTCGAAGTCGAGCCTGCGGAGGAACGCGAGCGCCTCGGGCGCGCCCGCCAGCCGGTCCATCCCCGCGTCCTCCCACTCGATCGAGACGGGTCCCGCGTAGCCGATCTCGCGCAGCACCCGGAGGATGCGGCCCCACGGGACGACGCCGTGGCCGACCGACACGAAGTCCCAGCCGCGCCGCGAGTCGCCGAACGGCAGGTGGCTGGACAGCACGCCGGCCCGCCCGTCCATCGCGAGGACGGTCTCCTTGCAGTCGACGTGGTAGATGCGGTCCGCGAAGTCGCGGAGGAACGTCACGGTGTCCAGCCCCTGCCAGACCATGTGGCTCGGGTCGAAGTTCAGGCCGAAGCCGGGGCGGTTGCCGATCGCGTCGAGCGCGCGCCGCGTCGTCCAGTAGTCGTACGCGATCTCGGTGGGGTGGACCTCGAGCGCGAACTTCACGCCCACCTCGTCGAACACGTCGACGATCGGGTTCCACCGGTCCGCGAAGTCCTGGTACCCGGCCTCGATCATCGCCGGCGGCACCGGCGGGAACCCCGCGAACAAGTGGAAGATGCTCGACCCGGTGAAGCCCACGACGGTGTCGACGCCGAGCAGCGCCGCGGCCCGCGCTGTGACGGCCATCTCGTCGGCGGCGCGGCGCCGTACCCCCTCGGGGTCGCCGTCGCCCCAGACCAGCGGCGGCAGGATCGACCGGTGCCGCTCGTCGATCGGCGCGTCGCAGACCGCCTGGCCGACGAGGTGGTTGCTGATCGCCCAGACGTCCAGGCCGTGGCGCGCGAGCAGGTCGCGGACGCTGGGGACGTAGTCCTCGTCCGCGACCGCGCGGCGCACGTCGAAGTGGTCGCCCCAGCAGGCCAGCTCGAGCCCGTCGTACCCCCACTCGGCGGCGAGCCGGACGACCTCGGTCAGCGGCAGGTCGGCCCACTGGCCGGTGAACAACGTGAACCGCCTAGGCATCCGCGCGCTCCCACGTCGTCGGGACCGGCTCGTACCAGCCGGTGGCCGATTCCGGCGACGAGCCGACCGCGACGTCCGCGCCGCCCGCGGGGGCCGCCCAGCGCACGGCGTTCGCCAGCACCTGCCCGATCACCGGCTGGTGGTAGACGGGGTACGTCTCGTGGCCGGGGCTGAAGTAGAAGACCCGGCCGAGGCCGCGGTTGAAGCAGCAGCCGCTGCGGAACACCTCGCCGCCGGTGAACCCGCTGACGAACACCAGGTCGTCGGGCACCGGGATGTCGAAGAACTCGCTGTACGTCTCGTGCGCGGGCAGCACGAACGCCGGTGGCAGCCCGCGCGCGATCGGGTGCGTGGGCGCCACCGTCCAGACGACCTCGCGGTCGTCGCTCTCGCGCCAGCGCAGGTGGCACGACGTGCCCATCAACGACCGGAACACCTTCGACAGGTGGCCCGAGTGCAGGACGACCAGGCCCATGCCGGCGAGGACGCGGTCGTGCACGGCTCGCACGACCTCGTCGGCGACGTCCTCGTGCGCGACGTGTCCCCACCAGAGCAGCACGTCGGTGTTCGCGAGGACGTCACCACCGAGCCCGTGCGACGGCTGGTCGAGCGTCGCGGTCGTGACATCGGCGTCGGGGAGGCGCTCGCGGAGCAGGTCCGCGATCGCACCGTGCATGCCGTCCGGGTAGATCTCCCTGACGCGCGGCACCTCGCGGTCGTGGACGTTCTCGCCCCACACGACGACGCGCGTCACGACGCGGCCCCGGCCCCGATCGCGGTTACCGGCGCGGGCCGCGGGCAGCGGGACGAGACCTCGACCCGCCGGCCCGCGCGGCCCGACTCGATCACCGCGTGCAGCACGTCGAGCACGTGTGCCGCGAGGTCGCCGGACGCGGCCGGCGTGCCGTCGGTGCGCAGCGCGCGAGCCAGGTCCACCGCGCCGGTCCCGCGCGCGCTGCCCGCGCCCGCGAGCAGCGGGACGTCCGCCCACTCGGTGGCAGGACCGCGGCGGACGAGGACCGGCCCGTCGAAGCCGTTCGGGTCGGGCAGCCGCAGCGAGCCGGCAGTGCCGTGCAGCTCCAGCGACGACGTGTACGGCGTGCCGACGTCGAAGCTGGTCGTCAGCGTCGCGATGGTCGGACCCTCGAACTCCAGGATCGCGGCGACGTGCGTCGGCACGGTGACCGGGAACGTCGTGCCGGCGAGCGGACCGCTGCCGACCTCGCGTTCGGCCCGGTGCTGCCGGGTCACGCCGGACACCGCCGTGACGCACCCGAGCGCGGCGACGAGAGCCGTCACGAAGTACGGTCCGACGTCGAGCAGCGGGCCGCTGCCCTCCTGGAAGAGGAACGCCGGGTCCGGGTGCCACGCGTCGGGGCCGTCGAACTGCAGCGTCCCGACCGCGTGGACCGGCTCGCCGATCGCGCCCGACGCCAGCGTCGCGAACGCCGTCTGCAGCCCGGCGCCCATGAACGTGTCTGGGGCGCAGCCGAGGAGAACGCCGTTGGTCCGGGCCAGCGCGAGCAGGCGTTCCGCGGCAGCGGGGTCGAGGGCGAGCGGCTTCTCGCTGAACACCGACTTGCCCGCGAGCAGCGCCGCCTCCGTCACCTCGTAGTGCGCGCGGGGGACGGTGAGGTTGACGACCAGCTCGACGCCGGGGTCGGCGAGGACCTCGTCCACGCCGGCCGCGCGCGCACCGGCGCACTGCGCCGCGCGAGCCTGCGCGCGCTCGGGCTGGAGGTCGGCGCAGGCGACCAGGTCGACGTCGGGCGAGGCGTACAGCGTGGCCGCGTAGACCTCGCTGATGAACCCGCAGCCGACGATCGCGGTACGGACCGGCTCAGCCACGGCCGGCCCCGGTCGACAAGCCCGTGGACGTGAGGAAGTCGTGGCTGCGTTCGACCGCCGCCAGCGGCGAGCCGGCGCACGAGTCCAGCTCCACGATGTGCCAGCGGGCATGCTCCGCCGCCCGCAGTGCGCCGAGCAGGTCGACGACGCCCTCACCGACCGCCACCATCGGCTCCGGCGGGTCGAGCGGGCCGTCCTTCACGTGCAGCAGCTCGACGCGGTCGCCGAGGCGGCGCATCAACGCGGGCAGGTCCTGGCCCGCGACGGCCGCCCAGTACAGGTCGACCTCCAGGGCGAGCGCCGGGTCGACCAGCTCGAGGAACACGTCGTACGCGAGCCTGCCCTCGAGGGTCGCGAACTCCCAGTCGTGGTTGTGGTACCCGAGCCGGAACCCCGCCTCGTGGGCCAGAACCAGCCCGGCGTCGACCCGCTCGGCGTACCCTCGCAGGGAGTCGAGGTCGCGCCAGCACTCAGGTCCCGGCGTGACGACGAGCTCGCGGACCCCCAGCGTGCCGGCGTCGTCCAGCACGCGCTGGGCGTCCGGCCCGTCCGGCAGGGGGAGGTGTGCGGCGCACACCACGAGCCCGAGGTCGTCGCAGAGCGCGCGCAGCCGAGCGGCGTCGAGCCCAGGGAGGAGCACCGCTTCGACCCCGGCGTACCCGATAGCGGCCACCTGCTTGAGCGTGCTCGCTGCGTCGGCCACGAGCTCGTCGCGCAGCGTCCAGAGCTGGACGGCCAGGGGCGGGGGTGCGGTCAACGGAGTCTCCAAGTGGGTATGGACGGAGCGAGTTAAGATAGATATGGTAACCTACTACGTAGCCGTACGCGGGGTGGGCTTGACCGGCGGCTCGGACCAGCTTAAGTATCGCTAGATATCCTAACTAGGAGTCTCCATGCGACGGCTGTCCCCCCTGACCCGGCGGATCGCGCTGGCGGCCGTGACCGGAACGCTGCTCGTGAGCGGGTGTAGCAGCACGGGCACCCACGGCGCGAACGGCGGCGTCTCGCAGCAGAGCGGCGACCCGAGCAGCTCGGCCGGCGTGAGCATCGGACCCGACGGGAAGCCCCTGCCGTCCGGCAGCCTCGCGCCCGGCGCCTCGGGCGGTCCCGGCGCCTCCGGCGCTCCCGGGTCCCGCGGAACGGGTGGCACCGGCGGGTCCGGCGGCAGCGGCTCCGGCGGCTCGGGCGGCTCGGGTGGGTCCGGCGGGAGCGGCGGGAGCGGCGGCGGGGCCGGCGGCGTCACGTCGACGACGTTGAAGATCGGGTTCATCCTGCCGGGCGGCAACCCGGGCCAGGCGTTCGGCGTGCCCGGCCAGTCCTCGACGGACCTGACGCCGAAACAAGTCGTGCAGGCGCTCGTCGACGACGCCAACGCGCACGGCGGCATCGCCGGGCGCAAGATCGTGCCCGTCTACCAGACCAACGACAACACCGACAACAGCCAGAGCGGCCAGACCAACATCCAGAACACCATCTGTACCTCGCTCACGGAGGACAGCAAGGTGTTCGCGGCGATCGCCCTGAACGTCGGCGGCACGACGTTCGCGGCGCCCTGCTACGCCCAGCACCACACGCCGCTGTTCGACCGCGAGCTGCAGAGCTACGACGCCGACACCGTCTCCCGGCTGTCGCCGTACTTCTTCGCGCCGATCTCGATGAACCTCACCCGGATGGGCCGGCTGCTCCCCGACGCGCTGGCCGAGCAGGGCTTCCTGACCAAGCACGTCGGGATCATCGCCTACGACCTGCCCGCGACGCGGTCGATCGTCGAGAACATCGTCATCCCCGGCATCAAGGCCCGCGGCGGCGCGGTGACCGACAAGATCTTCACCAAGGTGGACTACAGCGACCTCGGCTCGCAGACGGCGAACGCGGTCCTCACGTTCCGCCAGCACAGCGTCGACCGCGTGGTGTTCTTCGCGCCGGGCGGCGGCGCGCCGCTGCTGTTCGCCAAGCAGGCCGACGCGCAGGGCTACTACCCGCGGCTCGGCGTCAGCACGCTGGACTGTCCCGGGCCGTGCATGACGCCGGGCAGCGGGGGGCTCGGCATCCCGGCGAAGTCGGTGCAGGGTGCGGTCGGCTTCGGCTACACGCCCGCGTACGACACCGGCGGCTACGACCCGTACGCCAAGCCGACGCCGTTGATGACGGCCTGCTGGAACGTCATGAACAAGCGGCTCGGCACGCACATGCCG
This sequence comes from Frankiaceae bacterium, assembly GCA_030840645.1. Classification (GTDB taxonomy): domain Bacteria; phylum Actinomycetota; class Actinomycetes; order BP-191; family BP-191; genus BP-191. Next base: position 59,871 of record JAVEEC010000105.1, on the reverse strand, counting down.
AAGGACGGCGGCGCGGCGATCGACTTCTCGATGCGGGCCTGCGACATGGTCAGCTTCGTGAGGCAGGCCCTCGCGCCCGCGACCGGCAGGGCGTTGCCGCAGTCCGACGCCGCGTCGCTGGTCGAACGCCTCGGGACGTCGTTCCAGTCGATCTGGGTCAAGGGGACGAGGCTCGGCGCGGGCCGCCACGACGGCGCCAACAGCTACGCGCTGACGAAGTTCGTCAGCGACTGCGGCGACGGCAACGGCTGCTGGCGCTACAGCTCCTCCTTCCGCACCAGCCCTTACTAAGGATGGCGACGATGCGCACCAGAACCGCACTGCTCGCCGCCCTTGCGCTGGCGGCGTCCCCGACCGCGGCCCGGGCGACCGGCCCCGACGCGGTCGTCACGACGACGTCCGCCGGCGCGATGACCCACGCGGCGCAGGGCTTCCTGCACGGCCTCGGGGCGGGCGCGTCGTCGACCCTGATGACGCCGTTGCACGTCCAGAACTGGCGGGTCAACGACGCCACGACGTACGACCTCGCGAAGTCGTTCGGGGCGCAGACCATCACCTGGGTCGTCAGCGACTCGTGGCGCAGCGCGAACGGCGGGATGCCCGCGGCCGCGGCGTTCCCCGCGTACGACCAGTTCGTCCGGGACCTGGTCCAGTGGAGCATCGACACGGACCGCCCGGTGACGTACTGGGACGCGATGAACGAGCCGAACAACGGCTACCCCGGCACCCGCGAGATGCTGCTCATGACGTTCGAGCACACGTACGAAGCGATCCGCGACGTCGACCCGGACGCGCGGATGGTCGGGCCGAGCCTCGGCAGGTTCCAGCCGTACCGCGCGGCGCCGCTCACCCCGGAGTGGGCGCACGACCTCGACCTGTCCAGCTACCTCGACCAGGTCGCCGCGCAGGGGATGGCCGACACCGCGGTGTCGTGGCACGAGATCCCCGACACGAGTGGCGCCGCCGTCACGGCGGGCGGTCCGGACACCGCCGTCGCCGACGTCGGCGTGGTCGACGGGCTGCTCGCCGCGCGCAGCCTGCAGGGCACCGAGATCCACGTCAACGAGTACTCCAGCGCGGCCGACTTCGCGAAGCCGGCGTGGAACGTCGGGTGGTTCGCCGCGATGGAGCAGGCCGGGGTCGCGGTCGCCAACCGCGCCTGCTGGGACACCTCCGACACGCCGACGAGCACGGTCTACAGTGGCTGCGCCGCAGGGGTGGACGGGCTGTTCCTCTCCGACGGCGTCACGCCGACCGCTGTCTACTGGACGCACCGCGCGTACGCGGACCTGGTCGGCGACCGGCTCACGATCACCGGTCGTGACCCGCACCTCTCGGTGCTCGCCGCGCGGGACACCGGCGGCGTCGTGCGGGTGCTGGCCGGCCGGCAGAGCAACGACGGCTCGTTGCCGACGGTGAACGTCCCGCTCGACGTGGCGATGCCCTCGGGCGTGACCAGCGCGACCGTCGTCGTGCAGCGGATCCCGAACCAGCGCGGCGCGCTGACCGGCCCGGTCGCGGTGTCGTCGGGCTCCGTGTCGGTGACGAGTGGCCGGCTGGCGCTGACGCTGCCGAGCGTCGCGGACGGCGAGGCGATGATCGTGACGATCACCCCGTGACGTTCTTCGGGATCGAGATCGTCGTCCCGGTCCTGGTGCTCGGCCTGGTGATCGGCACGACGTACGGCATCCTCGCCGTCGGTCTCGTCCTGGTGTTCCGGCAGAACAACATCGTGAACTTCGCGCACGGCGAGGTCGGCGCGTTCACGGCGTCGACGTTCGCGCTCGTCGTCAACGTCTGGCACGTGCCGTACTGGGTCGCGATGGTCCCCGCGCTCGCCGTCGGCGCCGCGGTCGGGGCGGTGGTCGAGGTCGCCGTGGTCCGGCGGCTCCGCAAGGCGCCGCGCGTGATGAGCGTCGTCGCGACGCTCGGCGTCGCGCAGTTCCTGCTGCTCGCCGGCGCGGCGGTGTCGGGGCACGGCAAGGGCAGCGCGGTGACCGGCAACACGTTCCCGCAGCCGCCGGGCCTGCCGACGATCGACGTCGGCGCGCTGCGGCTGACGCCCGCGTACACCGGCATGCTGGTCCTGCTGCCGCTCGTCGTCCTCGGCATCGCGGTGTTCCTCAGGCGCAGCCGCGCGGGCATCGCGATGCGCGGCGCGGCGGCGAACCCGGAGCGCGCGCAGCTCTCCGGCGTCTACGCCTCGCGCATGTCCACGCTCGCGTGGGGGATCGCGGGCGCGGTGTCCGCGCTGACCGCGATCCTGGTGTTCCCGACGCGGCCGTTCGTCGGCGACTCGCTCGGGCCCGGGCTGCTGCTGCGCGCGCTCGCCGCCGCGGTGCTCGTCGGCATGACCAGCCTGCCGCTCGCGTTCCTCGCCGGCATCGGCGTGGGCGTCGTCGAGCAGGTGCTCTACTACAACTTCCCGTCGGGCGGGTACGTCGAGACGCTGCTGTTCGCCGTCATCCTGCTCGCGCTGCTGACCCGGTCCAAGGAGATGTCGCGGCTGCGCGAGAAGGGATCGTGGACCGCGGTCCGCGCGTGGCGGCCGCTGCCGCCCGCCGTCGCGAAGCTGCCCGAGGTCGTGTGGCTCCGGCGCGGCCTCGTCGGGCTGGCACTGGGGTTCGCGGTCGCGGTGCCGGTGTGGGCGACGAACCGCACCGCGTCGGTCCTCACGACGATCCTCGCGTACAGCCTGGTCGGCCTGTCGCTCGGCATCGTGACCGGCCTCGCCGGCCAGCTCTCGCTGGGCCAGTTCGCGGTCGCCGGAGTCGGCGCGACGGCGTCGTACTGGGTGACGTTCTGGACCGGCAACTTCCCGCTCGCGTTCCTCGCCGCCGCCGTCGCGGGTGCGGTCGTCTCGCTCGCGGTCGGGCTGCCGGCACTGCGCGTCCGGGGCCTGATGCTCGCCGTCACGACGCTGTCGTTCGCGCTGGCCACCGAGGCGTGGGCGCTGCAGCAGCCGTGGGCGTTCGGCTCGGGTGTCACGCCGGGCCGTCCCGTCCTCGGCGGCCTGCCGCTGAACACCGCGAAGCGGTACTACGTGTTCGCCCTCGCCGTGTTCCTGCTCGGCCTGCTGGTCGCGGCGAACGTCCGGCGGGGGAGCGCGGGGCGGCTGTTCCGCGCGATGCGCGACAACGACGACCAGGCGCGCGCGATGACCGTGTCGGTCCGGCTGCGCTCGCTCCAGGCGTTCGGCGTCGCGGGCGCGCTGGCCGGGCTCGGCGGCGCGCTCTACGCGCACAGCCTCTCCAACGTCTCCGCGCAGACGTTCCCCGCGGCGACGAGCACGACGCTCGTCGCGCTCACCGTTCTCGGCGGTCTCGGCCTGCTGCTGGGACCGGTGCTCGGGGCGTTGTACCTCGTCGGCATGCCGGCGTTCGTGCCGCTCGACAACGCCAGCCTCGCGGCGACGTCGCTCGGCTGGCTGCTGCTGATCCTGTACGCCCCCGGCGGCATCGGGCAGTTGCTGGAACCGTTGCGGGACAGGGTGATCGCGCTGGTCACCCGCGGCCGCGCGGCGCTCGACGTCGAGCCATCGACGGACGGCGACCTGGCCGCGGCGATGGGGTCCGCGACGACGCGCGCGCGTTCCGCGGCCACCGCAGCCGACAACGGGCCGCTGCTCGTCGCAACCGACCTGCGGCGCAGCTTCGGCGGCGTCGAGGCGGTGGCCGGTGTCAGCCTCACGCTGGAGCGCGGCACCACGGTCGGGCTGATCGGGTCGAACGGCGCCGGCAAGACGACGTTGTTCGACATCGTGAGCGGCTTCGTCCGAGCGGACACGGGCCGGGTGACGTTCCAGGGGCGCGACATCACCGACGCGGCGCCGCACGCCCGCGCGCGGCTCGGCCTGGTGCGGTCCTTCCAGGACGCGGCGCTGTTCCCGACGCTGACCGTCGAGGAGGTGCTGCACGTCGCGCTGGAGCGCGAGTTCCCGACGCGGCTCGCCGCGGCCGTCGCGGGGTTCGGCGGCCGGGCCGGCAGCCGGCGCATGCGGGTCGAGGAGCTGCTCGACCTGATGGCGCTCGGCGACCACAGGCACAAGCAGGTCTGCGAGATCTCGACCGGCATGCGCCGCATCGTGGAGCTGGCCGGCGTCGTCGCGATGGAGCCGACGCTCCTGCTCCTCGACGAGCCCTCCTCCGGCATCGCGCAGCGGGAGAGCGAGGCGCTGGCCGGGCTGCTGCGCAGGCTGCGCGACGAGCTCGGCGCGACGCTGCTGCTGATCGAGCACGACATCCCGCTGGTCATGGGGCTCGCCGACCGCGTCGTCGCGATGGAGAGCGGCGTGGTCATCGCGGACGGGGCGCCGAAGGACGTGCAGCGCGACCCGCGCGTCGTGGAGTCCTACCTCGGCGGCGACGCCCGCGCGATCTACCGCTCGGGGCGTACGGCGGCGCGCCGCCCCGCGTCGGCGACCGCCGCCAGGGCCGGGGTGAGCAGGTGATCCTCCTGGTCCTTGCTGCGCATGGCGAGCAGCACCGCGCCCTGCAGCTCCGCGGAGTCGGCGAGCGCGGTACCGACGAGCGGGACCTCGGGCCGGCCGGTGAGCTGCTGGCGCAGGATGCGGCGCACCTCGTCGAGGAACACGTCGCCCGCCGAGGCGAGCACGCCGCCGACGACGATCAGCTCCGGGTTGAGGATGTTGACCAGGTACGAGATGCCGCGGCTGACGTGCTTGGCCGCGCGCAACATCGCCGCGACGGCGAGCTCGTCGCCCTCGGCGGCGAGCCGGCAGACCTCGACCGCGTCGAGCGGCGGCGGGCGGCGGCCGCGCCGGCCCGCGCCGCGGGCGCGTTCGACGTCGCGAACGACGGCCTGCGCGGACGCGACAGCCTCGAGGCAGCCGTGCTGCCCGCAGACGCAGAGCGGCCCGTCGTCCACGACGACGCAGTGGCCGAGCTGGCCGCTGGCGCCGCTGCTGCCGGAGTACATCTCGCGGTCGATCATGATGCCGGCGCCGACACCGCTGCCGAGGTAGACGCGGACGTACGTCCGCGCGTCGACGGCGGCACCGAGCTCGCCCTCGGCCAGCGCGGCGACGTCGGCGTTGTCGCGGACGACGGTCGGCCGGCCGAGGACCTCCTCGATGGCGTCGCGCAGCGGGAAGTCCGACCACTGCAGGTTGCCCGCGGTGCATACGCCGTCGGTGTCGACGCTGCCCGGCACGGAGACGCCGACGGCCTCGACCCGGTCGAGCGGGATGCCCGCCGACTCCAGCGCGGCAGCCGCGAGGCGGCGGACCTCCTGCACGCTGCGCGCCGGGGCGCCGGTGACCGACGGCCGGGAACGCACGGAGACCAGGTGCCCGCGACCGTCGGCGACGGCGACGGAGGTACGCGTCACGCCGAACTCCACGCCGAGGTACGCGATGGACGACTCGTTGAACTCCAGCAGCCGCGGGCGGCGGCCGCCGACGGCCATCGCCTCGCCGAGGCCGACCTCGTTGACGAGCCCCTCGGCGACGAGGTCGTCGACGATCGCGGCGACCGTGGGCTTGGCCATGCGGCTGCGTTCGGCCAGCTCGGTCCGCGACATGGGACCGCCGTCGCGCAGCATCCGCAGCACGCCGCCCCTGTTGATCTGCCGCATCCGGCGCGGGTCGACTCGGCGTTCCACGAACTTAGTTTGGCATACATGCTGAACCTGGAGGCCGCGTGACCGCGCCCTCGTCCCGCCGCCTGGTCGCGCTCGTCACGGCGTTCGTGGCGCTGTCCGGCTGCTCGTCGGAGGGGCTGCTGTTCCGCCAGGACCGGCGGCTGAAGATCACCTCCCCGGCGTCCGGCGCGCGCGTGACGCTGCCGTTGACGATCCGCTGGACGATGGAGCGTCCGCCGCCCGGGTCGCACTTCGCGGTGTTCGTCGACCGCGCGCCGCAGCGGCCCGGCAAGACGCTGGCGTGGCTGGACCGCAACGTCCCCGTCGCGCTGCGCGGCCGGCAGACCGGCGTGTTCGAGACGACGGACACGTCGTTCACGGTCGCCGAGCTGACGCGCCGCTCCGACACCGCGTCGGTCGACAGGAACCGCCACGAGGTGACGATCGTGCTGGTCGACGGCGGGACGCGCCGCATCGGGGAGACGGCGGCGTTCGTGGACTTCGTCGTGACCGAGGCGGCGACGTGACCGCCGTGACGCAGGCGGACGCGCTGGCCACCGCCCGCGCGACGGTCGGCGTCGGCGACGGGAGCGCGCGCGGGTCGCTGCGCGGCGAGCTGCGCCGCCACGCCGCGAGCTGGTACACGCTGACGGTGCTCGGCGTGCTCGCCGTGGTCGACCAGTTCCAGGGGACGGCGTTCGTCATCCTGTCGCCGGAGATCGGCCGGGCGCTCGGCGTCGGCAAGACCGAGCTGGCGGGCGTGTTCGCCATCAAGACGCTCGCCGTGACGCTCTGCACGCTGCCGATCGCGGCGCTCGTACAGAAGGGCAGGCGGCGCGCGGCGCTGGCGATCGTGACGGCGTTCACGTGGAGCGTGCTCACGATCTTCACCGGCTTCGTCGCCGCGCTGCCCTGGCTGCTTCTCGTCCTCGTCGCGGACGGCGTGTCGACGGCGTCGGTCACGACCGTGCACCAGCCGCTGCTGCTCGACACGTACCCGCCGTCGACCCGCGTCCGCGTGCTGTCGGCGTACCGCACCTGGGAGGTCGGCGGCGCGATCCTCACGCCGCTGCTCGTCGCCGTGCTCGCGACGACGTACCGCCTCACCTGGCGGGGGACGTTCGTCGCACTCGGCCTCGCCTCGCTGATGGCCTGCCTGGTCTCGCTGCGGCTGCGCGACCCTGGCTTCGGGGTCCGCGACGAGGCCGCCGTACGCGCCGCCCTCGGCAACCCCGACGCCGTGCCGGAGACCGAGTCCGAGGGACTCGGCGCGGACCTCGGGTTCTTCGAGATCGCGCGGCGACTGCTGCTCATCCCGACGATCCGCCGGGTGCTCGGCGCGAACGCCCTGCTCGGGCTCGCGCAGATCCCGCTGTCGACGTACCTCGTGTTCTTCCTCGCCGACCGCTGGCGGCTCGGCGTCGGCGAGCGGGCGGTCTTCTTCGGCTTCGTGCAGGTCGTCTCCGTCGGGGCGCTCGTCGCGTTCGGCCGGTACGGCGAACGGCTGTTCCGGGAGGACCCCGCGCGGCTGGTCCTCGCGAACGCCGTCGCGTTCTCTGTCGCGACGCTCTGCGTCTGCGCCGGCTTCCTCGTCCCGGTCTTCGCCGTCGTGGCGGTGCTGTTCGCGGCCGCAGGGGCGCTGTTCGCGACGCTCGGGCCGGCACTCGCGACGGCGCTGCACTCGACCATCCCCGCGCGGTTCCGGCCGCACGCCGCCGCGCTCGCGGGGGTGAGCTACGCCGCGATCGGCGGCACCGGCGGCCTGGTGCTGCTCGGCGGCGTCGACCGGCGCTACGGCACCGTCGGCATCGTCGTCGTCATCGCGCTCTCCGGTGCGGTCGTGACCGCCGTCATCCGCGGCGCCGCGAAGACGATCAACGCCGACCTCGACACGATGCTCGCGCAGATCGTCGAGGAGGAGGAGTCGCGCCGGCTCGTCGCGTCGGGCAGGACGCCACCGCTGCTGGCCTGCCGCGGCCTCGACTTCTCGTACGGCCAGGTGCAGGTGCTGTTCGGCGTCGACTTCACCGTGGACGACGGCGAGATGGTGGCGCTGCTCGGCACCAACGGCGCGGGCAAGTCGACGCTGCTCCGCGTCGTCTCCGGGCTCGGTCTCCCGTCCGCGGGCTCGGTCCGGCTGCGCGGCGTCGACATGACCTACGTCGACCCCGAGCGCCGCGTGCGCATGGGCGTCGTACAGGTGCCGGGCGGGCGCGCGGTGTTCGGCCCGCTCACCGTCGCGGAGAACCTCAAGCTGTTCGGCGGCGCGGCCGGTCGCAACGCGCGGTCCGTCGACGCCGGGATCGAGGCGGCGTTCGAGACGTTCCCGCGGCTGTACGAGCGCCGCGGCCAGCCGGCGTCCACGCTGTCCGGCGGCGAGCAGCAGATGCTGGGGCTGAGCCAGGCGCTGATCCTGTCGCCGCGGCTGCTCCTCATCGACGAGCTGTCGCTCGGGCTGGCCCCCAAGGTCGTCGGCGAGCTGATCGCGATGGTGCAGCGCATCAACGCGGCCGGTACCGCCGTCGTTCTCGTCGAGCAGTCGGTCAACATCGCGCTCTCGGTCGTGGAGCACGCCTACTTCATGGAACGCGGCGAGATGCAGTTCGACGGCCCGGCGCGGAAGCTGCTGGCCAGGAAGGACCTGCTCCGCTCGGTCTTCCTCGAAGGCGCCTCGAAGGCCGGGGTGAAGAAGTGACCGCCGTGATCGCTTCGCTGATGGCCACGGAGCTGGCCGAGCAGGCTGCCGTGCTGCGCGGCCTCGTCGCCCGCCGCGGCCGGCTGGGGGGGCTGGCCGTGGCGGTGCCGGCAGCGCCGACGGGGATCGTGTTCGTCGCGCGCGGGTCGTCCGCCAACGCCGCCGTGTACGGCCGGTACGTGTTCGAGCTGCTGTCGGGACGGCCGTCCTTCAACGCGGCGCTGAGCGTCCACACGCGGTACGCCGCCGACGTCGACTACACCGGCTTCCTCGCCGTCGGGATCAGCCAGTCCGGCGAGACGCCCGAGGTGGTCGACGTGCTGCGCCGGCTGCGCGCCGCCGGGGCGCGGACGGTCGCGGTGACCAACGGCGACGGCAGCCCGCTCGCCGCCGCCGCGGACTGGTGCCTGCCGCTCGACGCCGGACCCGAGCTGGCCGTGCCGGCGACGAAGACGTTCACGGCATCGCTCGCGGCGCTTGCACTCGTCGCCGAGGCGGCGTTCGGCGGGCCGTGGTCGGACGCCGACTGGGCCGCCGTCCTCGACGGTCTGGACGAGGTGCTCGCCGACGACGCGTCGCCGCGCGCGCTGGCGACCGCGCTCGCGGACGCGACGTCGTTGCTCTGCCTCGGCCGCGGTGTCGTTCTCCCGGTCGCGCTGGAGACGGCGTTGAAGCTGAAGGAGGCGGCGGGCGTGCGGGCCGAGGGCGGGTCCGGCGCGGACCTGCGGCACGGCCCGGTCGCCGGCTACCCGGCGGCGACGCCGGTCGTCTCGATCAGCTCGCGCGGTGCGTTGTGGGCGGACGCGGTCGAGGTCGAGGACTGGCTCCGTGACCGCGGCCACCCGGTTCACCTCGTCTCCGACCGGACCGGCTCCGGCGTCGCCGTACCGGCGGTGCACGAGCTGCTCGCGCCGTTGCTGCTCGTCGTGCGGGGCCAGCAGCTCGCGCTGCACTCGGCCCGCGCTCGCGGCCTCGACCCCGACCGGCCCGCGGGCCTGAGCAAGGTGACCCCTACGACATGACGAAGAACGGGTTCTCGATGCCTGCCGCCACGCGGCGCCGGCTGCTGCCGTCCGTCCGCGACCGTGACGCCTGCGCGTGGGGCGTCGACGTCGGCGGCACCACGACGCGCGTCGGCGTCGTGGCGGCCGGGCAGGTGCTCGCGGCCGCCACGCTGCCGACCGACCAGGGGCGCGGACCCGAGGACCTGGTCGCGCGCATCGCGGCGACCGCACACGGCCTCGGCCTCTCCGGTGCCACCGCCGCCGGCGTCGGCGTGCCCGGGCTGCTGGACGACGACGGCTGCCTGCACCACGCGCGGCACTTTCCCGGCTGGGACGGGGTGCCGTTGCGCGCGCTCGTCTCGACCGCGCTCGGCGTGCCCGCCGTCCTTGTCAACGACGCGGAGGCGGCAGCCCTCGGCGAGCTGCACTCCGGTCACCATGCCGGAGCGCGGCGGCTGCTCGTGCTGACTGTCGGCACCGGCCTCGGCGTCTCGCTCGTGCACGACGGCACGGTCCTCGGTGGCGCGGGCGGGCGGATGCCGTTCGCCCCGGCGGAGGCGGGGCGGTACCGGCTGCTCGAGGACGTCCTCAGCGCGACCGCGCTGCTGCGCGAGGCGGCCCTGCTGCCGCGCTTCGCCGGCCGGCCGCCGCTGCGCTGCGAGGAGCTGACCACCCCGGACGCCCTCACCGACCCGCGCGTGCGCCTGGTGTGGGACGCGGCGGGCGAGGCGCTCGGCTGGGCGTGCGCCACCGTCGGCCAGCTGTTCTTCGCGGACCGGATCGTCGTCAACGGCGGCGTCTCCGGCGCGGGGTCGCTGCTGCTCGACCCGGCGCGCGCGTTCTTCGCGGCCCACGCCGCGCTGCTCGCGCAGCGGTGCGAGGTCGTCGTGTCGCGGCTCGGGTCCGACGCCGCGGTCGTCGGCGCCGCGTCGGCCGCGCTCGCCCCGGCCGCCATGGACGCGCGGTGAGCGCACTGCTCGCCGTGCTCGCTCATCCGGACGACGAGACGACGTTCGGCGGCACGCTGGCCCGGTGCGCGGCGGAGGGAGTCGACGTCACCATCGTCTGCGCGACCGGCGGCGGTGGCGGCGGCGGGCCCGACGAGAACCCCGCCGCGATCATCGCGACCCGGCAGGTGGAGCTGGAGGCGGCCGCTCGGGTGCTGGGTGCGGCCCGAGTCGTCCACCTCGAACGCACCTGGGGCGCGCTGCCGTGCCTGCGCCGCGGCAACTACCACCTGGTCGCGCGCGACCACGAGCGCGCCGTCGAGAGGCTGGTCCGCGACCTGCGGCCCGACGTCGTGCTGACGTTCGGCAACGACGGCGTGACCGGGCACGAGACGCACGTGGCGGTCGGCGCCCTGACCCGGCGGGCGGTCGCCGCGAGCGGGCTGACGCCGCGCCTGCTCGAAGTCGCGTACGGTCCGGCGCAGGTCGCCGGCGTGATGGCGTGGATCGACGCGCACCCGGACTGCCTGGCGGAGTACCAGGAGGCGCAGCTCCGCAACCCGAGCATCGGGCCGCCGGTGCCGGAGTTCGTCGTCGTGCCGGAGGAGGCGATCACCACCGTCGTCGACGTCACGGCGTTCCTCGACGTGAAGCGCCGGGCCGCCGCGTGCCACCTGAGCCAGGGCGGCGGCGGTGGGATCCTCGACGCGTTCTCGGCGCCGACCGCCGAGGCGTTCGTCCTCGCCGGTGCCGCCCCGGGTACGCGGGAGGACCACGTGATGCCGCGATGACGGACTGGGCGCGGAGCCTGGTGCCGAGGCCGCTGCGCGTCGAGCCGTTGGCCGGCTCGCTCGACCTGTCGCGCGGCGTGTCCGTCCTGAGCACCGACGACGCGGACCTCGACGGTACGGCGTACCTCGTCGCGGAGCTGGCCGCCGCCGGTATCGATGCCGGGCGCGAAGAGCCTGCGGCGCAACGCGTCCCGCTCACCGTGGGCGTCGGCGACGAGCCGGCCGGCGGCCCCGAGGCGTACGTCGCGGAGCTGCGTCCCGACGGCATCGTCGTGACCGGTCGCACCGTCGCCGGTGCGCACCATGGCGCGATGACGGTGCTGCAGGTGCTGCGCCGCGCGGCGCTGCGCGGCGAACCGGTCCGATGCGGGCGGGTCGTGGACGCGCCGCGGCTCGCGATCCGCGGCTACACCGACGACCTCGCGCGCGGCCAGGTCTCGACGCTCGCGGACCTGCGCGACGTCGTCGCCTTCCTCGGCGAGCAGAAGGTCACGCACTACGCGTTCTACCTGGAGGACATGTTCGAGTTCCGCTCGCACCCGCTGATCGGCGCGGGCCGCGGCCGGCTCACCCGGGCCGAGGTCGCGGACCTGCACGCGTTCGCGCGCGCCCACCACGTCGAGCTCGTTCCCGCCATCCAGACCCTCGGCCACATGGAACGCATCCTCGGCCTGCCCGAGTACGCGCACCTGCGCGAGACCGAGGAGAACACCTCGCTGCTCGGCCCCGACCGGCCCGGCGCGTACGACCTGATCGCGGACCTGCTGGCGGACCTCGCCGCGTCGTTCCCCTCGCGCTACGTCGTGATCGGCGCCGACGAGGCGTTCGGGATGGACGAGGGCTCGGACCGCTGGCTCGCCCACGCGGAACGCGTGCGGGCCATCGCCGCGGGCCTCGGCAAGACCGCGGTCGTGGCGTGCGACATGTTCGACACCGGCTACTACCGGGATGTGTGGCGGCGCCCGGCGCCGTTCCCGGTGTCGGACGCGCTGCGGCTCTCGCGCGACATGGTGCCGGTCGTCGCGGCGTTCCTCCCGACCGAGAAGCACGACCTGCTCGCGACGCTGGTCCGCGAGGGGTACGCGCCGTGGGCCGTGACGACGCTGTCGAACTACACCCGGCTGCACCCACGCTGGGCACTCGCCGAGCCGTGCATCGAGTCGTTCGCGATGGTCACCGCGGACGCGGGTGGCGACGCGTTCTTCGCGTCGTCGTTCTGCGACGAGGGCGGCGACAACCTGCGCGCGCTGAACTACCAGGGCATCGCGGTGCTCTCCGACGCCGCGTGGCAGCCGCGCGAGGGCTCGGCGCGCGAGGCGACGGCGGCGTTCGTCGAGCAGTTCTACGGCGTCGTCGACGAAGACCTGGCCGCGTTGCTCGACCTGCTGGGGCGGACCGACGACCTGTTCCCGCGCCCGCCGGCGCCGCCGGACACGCCGCCGGTCGACACGTTCGGCATGCGCGGCTGGACGTGGTTCCACCTCTGGGCGCTGCTCAACTCGCCCCCCGCGCCGCCGGTCCTCGACCCGGCCGAGGTGGCGCTGCTCGAACGCTCCGCCGCCGAGCTGGCGACCGCCGCCCAACGGCTGCACCGCGCGCGGTCGGCGGTCCGCCGCAACCACGAGCACCTGGACCTGCTGGAGCACGCGCTCCGCTGGACGGCGCACACCGTCGAACGCCTCCTCGTCCTGGACCGCGCGCGGTCGCTGGCCGAGGCGGGCGACGCGGCGACGGCCGCGCGCGAGGTCGGCGCGCTCGCGCCCGCGCTGGCCGCGATCGAGCGCCGCTTCGAGGAGCTGTGGCTGCGCACCAACCGGCCGCAGGGTCTCGACGCGAACCTGCGCCGCTTCGCGCGGATCAGGGAGCAGTACGTCCTGCTCGCGACCCGGCTCGGCGAGGAGGCCGGGTGATCGCGGCCGGACCGCTGCGCATCGCGCTCGACCAGGACGCGCGCGTGACGTCGGTGCGCGCCGACGCCGGCGAGCCGCTCGGGACGCCGGCGGACGCGCCGTGCTGGCGGCTGCTGCTGCGCCGGGTCGAGGACCCGCCGCAGGGCGCGCCGAAGGCGGTGTTCAGCGGACCGTCGGGGGAGTGGTGGGCCGAGCACCTGTTCCCCGCGGGCGAGGTGGCGGGCCTGCCCCTCGTCGACTCCGCGGACGGCACGTCGTGGCACGCGTCGACGGTCGCGTGCGCCGGCGAGGCACTGCCGATCGCGTCGTCGCTGCGGGTGTCCGGCGATACCTGGCGCCTCGACGTCACGAACGACTCGTTCACTCACGTCGTCACGGCGGTCGACCTGGCGCCGTTCGGCCGCCTCGCCTCCACGCCGGACGACGTGCTGCTGATGCCGTTCTGGGGCGGCGAGCGCATCACCGGTGCCGCTGACGGCCTGCGCCGGATCGCCGAGGACACCAGCGACCCGCTCGCGACCGGCGCGCCGCGCGTCGTGCGCACCGGCGACGAGCACCTGTACGCGCTGCCGTACTCGGGCTCGGCGAGCATGCCGTGGCTGTACTACGAACGCTCGGGCCTCGGCCTGTACCTCGGCCAGCACGACCCGGCGGCGGGCATGGTCCACCTGCGCGCGCTCAGCGGTCCGGACGGTCTGGAGCTGAGCCTGCGGCTGCCGTGCGACGTCGTCGCAGGACACTCGTGGCAGAGCCCGCCGCTCGTCGTCGCGGGCCACGACGACGGCTGGCACGGCGCCGCCGGGCGGTACCGCGCGTGGTGGGACACGGCGTTCCCCCCGCCGGTCGGAGCGGGCGTGTGGGGCGCGCGGTCCGGGCTGCAGATCACGTTCCTCAAGACAGGCGACGGGCGCATCCAGCACCGGTTCGCGGACCTGCCCGCGCTGCTGGACGAGCTGCGGCCGCTCGGCCTGGACACGCTGTCGCCGTACGGGTGGAGCCAGGGCGGCTTCGACTCGTCCAACCCCGACTTCTACCCCGACCTCGACCTCGGCGGGCCGGTCGCGATGGCCGCGTCGTACGCGGCGATCCGCGAACGCGGCGGCGAGATCATGGGGTACCTGAACGGCCGGCTGTTCAGCGACCGTTCGACGTACTCGGCACTGCGCGCGCGGTGCGCGGCGAAGGCCGCCGACGGCTCGGTCAACCACGAGGCGTACGGCGGCTCGGAGTTCACGACGTGCTGCCCCGGGAGCCCCGACTGGCGCGAGGTCATCGGCGGCTTCGCCGAGATGCTGACCGGGGACTACGGCGTCCGCGTCGTGTTCCTCGACCAGCTCGCCGCCGCGCCGTCCCTGGCGTGTCACGACGGCTCGCACCTGCACGAAGGACCGCATCGATGGAACGCCGCGAACGCCGCCCTCGCCCGCGACGTGCTCGCCCGCATCCGCGCGCGCGACGCCGACGCGGCGCTCGCCGTCGAGGGCGTGTCGGACGTGCTGGTGCCGTACGTGCTGGTGCAGAGCTACGTGAGCCTCTACGCGGTCGGGCACGACATGAAGTTCCCCGAGCTGTTCGCGTTCACGTTCCCCGAGGTGATCCAGGCCGACACCGTGCCGTACACCCGCGAACCCGAGAGCTCGATGTACGACGCCCTCGGGACGATGCCGATCGAGCTGGCGCGGCACTGGGTCTGCCGCAGCGTCGCGACCGGCATGTGGCTCGGCGTCATGGACCAGACCAGGGCGGACGCCGCGTGGTGGCCGGAGGTACGCGGCCTGCTCGCGCTGCGGCACGCGGCCGCGCCGTGGCTGGCGGCGGGGTCGTACCGCGACACGGTCGACGTCGTCGCCGCGCCGCCCGGCGTCGCGGTCACGACGACGCGGCCGGACCGGCCGGGCAACGGCACCCTCTGTGTCGCTCACGGCCCGCACGACGGCCGGGTGGCACTGCGCTGGCCGCACCCGACCGCGTCGGCGCGCGCACTGTGCGGCGACGGCGGGAGCGTCCCCGTCGACGTCGTCGTGGCTGACGGCGCGGTGGCGTTCGACCTACCGGAGGGGCTGCTGCGGGCCGTCGTCGTGTCTGAGTGAGTAGACGGACAGCCGCAGGCCGGCGTGGTCGACGTCGCGCCAGTACCGCATGCCGATCGCGCGCATGACGCCGAGCGACGCGGGGTTGTCCGGGCGCGCGACCGACACCAGGTGGTCGAGGCCGTACGCGCCGAACGCGCGGTCGCGCATGGCGGCCGCCGCCTCGGTGGCGTAGCCGCGGCCCCAGACGTCGCGGGCCAGCCGCCACCCGATCTCGACGGCGCCCGGTACGGCGCCGTGGCCGCCCAGCCCGACGTACCCGAGCAGCCGCGACCCGTCCCGTTCCTCGACGGCCGCGCGGCCGTAGCCGTGCTCGTGCCAGTACGCGACCGAACGTGCGAGCAGCGCGTCACTCGCCACGCGGTCCAGCGGCCCGCCGACGAACGCCGTCACGTCGCGGTCGGCGTTGATCGCCGCGAAGGGCTCCGCGTCGTCGTCCCGCCACATCCGCAGCAGCAGGCGCGGCGTCGCGACGATGGTCTCGCCCGGCTCCGGTACGCGCACCCCGCCATCCTCGCGCGTCGCGGGCCGCGCCGGGCCAGGATGGACGTCGTGGTCACCGTCGGCGTCGTCAGCCCGGGCGCGATGGGCTCCGCGCTCGGCCGCGGCTGGGCCGAGGCGGGGGCGCGGGTCGTCGCGACCGTCGCCGGGCGCTCGGCCCGGACCCGCGACCTCGCGCGCGGCGTCGAGCTGCTGCCGTCACTGGACGACGTCGTGGGGGCCGCGGACGTCGTTGCGAGCGTCGTGCCGCCGGGTGCGGCCGTCGCCGTGGCGCGCACGGTCCGCGAGGCGGCTGACCGGCTCGGTGTCCGACCGTTGTACGCCGACCTCAACGCCACGTCGCCGGCGACGGTGCGCGAGATCGCCGAGGTCCTCGGCGACCTGTCGCTGGTGGACGGCTCGATCTCGGGCGGGCCGCCCGACACGGGTACGACCCGCGTCTACCTCGCGGGCCCGCGCGCGGCGGACGTCGCGGCGCTGACCCACCCGCGGCTCGACGTCCGCGTCCTGCCGGGGCCGGTCGGTACCGCGAGTGCGGTGAAGATGAGCACCGCCAGCGTCTACAAGGGGTTCGCCGCGCTGCTGCTGCACGCCGTCGCGAGCGCCGAGCGGGCGGGCGTACGCGACGTCGTGCTCGACGACCTGGCGCGGGAGTTCCCCGACGTCGTGGCCGAGCTCGGCCCGTACCTCGCGTCGTCCGCGAGCAAGGCGCACCGCTACGTCGCGGAGATGCGCGAGATCGCGGCGACGCAGGCGGCGGCGGGGCTCGGGAGCGGGCTGTTCGACGCGGTCGCGCTGGTCTGGGAACGCGTCGCCGCGACACCGCTGGGTCGGGCGACGCCCGAGTCCGCGCGCTCGGCGAGCCTGGACGACGTGCTGCGCTGCCTCTGAGCCGGACGTCACGACCGGCGCGCGAGCGGCACCCGCCAGGTCGCGACGGTGCCGCCGGACTCGCGCCGGGTCGCGGTGAACGCGCCGCCGAGCGCGGCGGCCCGATCGGCGAGGTTGCGCAGGCCGTTGCCTTCTCGTACGTCGCCGACGCCGGCGCCGTCGTCGCTCACCCGGACGGTCGCCGAGCCGTCGCGGACGAGGACCTCGACGTCGACCTGACGTGCGTGGGCGTGCTTCGCGACGTTCGAGAGCGACTCGCGCAGCGCGGCGAGGAGGTTGTGCGCGACATCCTCGGGCACGAGCGTGTCGACCAGGCCGTCGAGGGTGAGCCGCGGTGAGAAGCCGAGGGCGTTCTCGCTACGGCCGACCAGCGTGACGATCGCCGAACGCAGCCCGCCCGCCTCCTCCCGGTCGGCCGCCTCCAGCGCGAAGATCGTGGACCGGATGCTGCGCATCGTGCGGTCCAGGTCGTCGATGCTGCGCGCGAGGCGTTCGCGTACCTCGTCCTTCTCCGTCATCCGCAGCGCGGCGGTCAGGCTGAGACCGGTCGCGTAGAGCTGCTGGATGACGGTGTCGTGGAGGTCGCGGGCGATGCGCTCGCGGTCCTCGACGACGGCGACGTCGCGGACCCGCGCGTGCAGGCGGGCGTTCTCGATCGCGACACCGGCGACGGCCGCGAGCCCGACGACGAGGTCCTCGTCGTCCTGCGTGAACCGCGGCGCGTCCCGCTTCTCCGACAGGTAGAGGTTGCCGAACACCGTGTCCCGCACCCGTACCGGCGCGCCGAGGAACGAGTGCATCGGCGGGTGGTCGGGTGGGAAGCCGTACGACGACGCGTGCTCCGCGATGTCGTCCATCCGGACAGGCTTCGGGTCCCAGATCAGCAGCCCGAGAACGCCGTGCCCCTGCGGCGGCGGACCGATGCGCGCGATGGTCTCCGCGTCGATGCCGACGGTGATGAACTCCGCGAGCGTGTTGTCCTCGGCCAGCACGCCGAGCGCGCCGTACCGCGCGCCGACCAGCTCGCACGCCGCGGCCACGATGCGTTCCAGGACGACGGGCAGGCTGAGGTCGGACGCGACTGGGAGGATGACGTCGAGGAGCCGACGGGCCTCGGTGTAGTGGCCGGACTCCTCCACGAGGAGAGTCTATGACCGGGGAAGTCGTCACCGTCGTCCTGGTCGACGACCACGAGGTGGTGCGCCGCGGCGTCCGCGACCTGCTCTCCGTCGAGCCGGGCATCGACGTGGTCGGCGAGGCGTCCACCGTCGCCGAGGCGATGGCGCGCATCCCCGCGCTGCGGCCCGACGTCGCGGTGCTGGACGTCCGGCTGCCGGACGGCAACGGCGTCGCGCTCTGCCGCGACCTCAAGTCGGCGATGCCGGACCTGAACGTGCTGATGCTGACGTCGTTCTCCGACGACGACGCGCTGTTCGACGCGATCCTGGCCGGCGCCTCGGGGTACGTCCTCAAGCAGATCGGCGGCGACGACCTGGTCGACGCGATCCGCCGCGTCGGCGGGGGCGGGTCGCTGCTCGACCCGGCCGTGACGGCGCAGGTGCTGCAACGGCTGCGCACGCCGCCGCAGGGAGACCCGTTGCTCGAGTCGCTGACCGACCAGGAGCGCCGCATCCTCGACCTGATCGCGGAGGGCCTGACCAACCGGCAGATCGCCGAGCGGATGTTCCTCGCGGAGAAGACCGTGAAGAACTACGTCTCCAGCGTCCTGGCCAAGCTCGGCCTCGAACGCCGCACCCAGGCCGCCGTGTACGGCGCGCGCGTCCACGACGACGAGCGGCCCGACAGCGACACGTGACGCGGACGGGGTCCCGTCCCGAGCGGGACGTTGGTCCCGTCGAGTGGGTTCGTTCGGCAGGCGCCGGGGGCTCGCCGCGTCCGTAACGTCGATGTCGTAGCCGGACGCACGAGGCGACCGGTACCCGAAGGGAGCGGAACCATGATCCGCATCCGTACCGCCGCAGCCACCGTCGCGATCGTCGCAGGCGCCGCGTTCCTCATCGGTGGGCCGTACATGGCTTACCGAGGGTTCGACGGACGCAGCCAGGTCCGCGCCGAGCTGAAGGCCGAGCACATCGTCACGCCCGAGGACGCGAGCCGCCCGAACGTCGCCGTCGTCGACGGCCCCACCGCGCAGGTGCAGGCCGACATCATCAAGGTGCACGCGCTGAAGGCGTCCGGCGGCAAGACGTACGCGCAGCTCGCCCGTACCGACCCGGCCCGCGAGACCGTGTTCCAGGGCGACATGCTGCGGACCGCGCTGCTGTCCAGCGTGCTGGCGTGGAACGTCGCGAACCTGGTCATCGGGCTCGGTGTCCTCGTCACCGGCCTGGGTGTGGTCGCACTGCTGGTCGGGCTTGCCATCCGCAAGCCGGAGCAGCTGCTGCTCACCGCGCTGGAGGGTGTCCGGGAGCCGGTCACCGCCTGACCGGGTACGGCCGCGACAGCGGCGGAGGGCCACCCGGCCCCCGCCGCTGTCGCGCGCGTGGCGCTGTCCGAGATGGGGTGTTCGCCGGTATCGTTCCGCGGCAACGTCCCCTCATCCCTACGGAGTCACCGTGCGCGCGTTCACCCGTCTCGCCCTCGCCGCCGTCCTCGCCGGCTCGTTCGCCGCGACAGCGGCTCCCGCCTCCGCGAACGACTGCTCGAACCCGAAGAACCCGTGCGGCGGATGCAGCCTGAACACCGCGGCGCTCGAGCGCGGTGACGTGACGCACCTGATCGTCTGCCACCCGGTCTGAGGCGAACCGGGCCCAACGACCCGGGCCGTACGTCACGATTTCTGGCGATGAAACGTGGCGTCGCCGCTGTATCTCTGTCAAGTTTCCGCGATAACCGCACGCGCCCCATGGCGGGGGTCAAGATGGCTGCACTGCCGTCCGGCCGCTCCGTGGCCGGCGGCCCTCCTCAGGGGGTACGTGCACATGCTCCATCGCGCGGTCGGCACCGGTAGGTCCACGAGCGGTGGGGCGCTCCCCGTCCGCCGAGCCAGGGCGGCGCTGCTGCTCGCGTTCGGCGCGTTCGCCATGGGCGGGGTGCTGGCCGTCGTCGCCGAGGCCACCGGGCCCTCGACGTTCGCCGCGACGGCGTCGCTGACCCCGCAGCTGCGGTACATCAACGACTCCGTCGGCACGACGTACACGTTCACGCTGAAGAACACCGGCACGAGCAAGGGCATCGGCGCGGTCCAGATCGCCCGGCCGTCCGCGTCCTGGACCATCTCGGCGTGCCCGTCCGGCCCCTCCGGCTGGTCGATCGAGACGTCCGCGACCCGCTGCCGCTACCGCAGCGGCGGCTCCACCGCGGACGACATCAAGCCGGGCCAGAGCCGGACCCTCACCCTGAAGGCCAAGACCGCGGCAGGCAACATCGACGTCGCCGGCACCTGGGCCGTGACGATCAGCGGCCGCAACGGCTTCGAGTCCCACGACGACGACGACCAGCCGTTCAAGTCCGCGTCCGCGACGGGTGCCGGCCTCACCACGACGCTGAACACCTACGAGGTCACCGACGCCGTCGTGGCCGACGCGTCCAGGGCTCCCAACACCGCCTGCCCCGCCCCGAACAAGACCGCCGTCGTCGGCTCGCAGAAGACGATCGTCATCTGCGGCAAGAACCACGCCAACGTCGTCCTGACGCCGACCTCGACCCGCTCGACGCTCGGCGGCACCTACATCGCGACACCGGGGACGTTCCTCTCCGCGCCGATCTCCGCCAACAGCGGCAACGTCGTCCTCGCCGACTGGAACCTCACGACGGTCAACGGCACCTACGGCACCGACTACAAGGTCATCGCCGGTATCGGCTCAGCGGTCAACCGCACCTCGCCGATCCGCACGTTCACCGGCTACTCCGCGACCAGCCGCCCGCCGGTCGCGGTGGACGACACCGGTCGCGCGACCAGCGAGGACACGGCGCTGCACGAGGCCGCCCCGGGCGTGCTCGCCAACGACAGTGACCCCGACGGCGACGCGATCCACGTCGGCAGCCACACCAACCCCGCGCACGGCACCGTGGTGCTGAACACCGACGGCTCGTTCGACTACACGCCGAACGCCAACTACTTCGGTCCCGACTCGTTCACCTACAAGGCCAACGACGGGCACAGCGACTCCAGCTCCGCGACCGTCTCGATCACCGTCACCGCCGTCAACGACGTGCCGACCGTCGACAACGTCACGACGTCGACGAACGAGGACATCGCCAAGGCGATCACGCTCACCTCGCACGACCCCGACGGCGCGGTGCCGACCTTCACGACGACCACCCCGGGCCACGGCACGCTCGGCTCGGTCAGCGCGACGGACTGCACCGGCGCCGTGTGCACCGCGACGGTCACCTACACGCCCGCCGGGAACTACAACGGTCCCGACTCGTTCACCTACAAGGCCAACGACGGCCTCGCCGACTCCACCTCCGCGACCGTCTCGATCACCGTCAACGCGGTCAACGACGCCCCGGTCGCGAACCCCGACTCGTACAGCACCGCGGAGGACACCGAGCTCGACGTCGTTGCCCCCGGCGTGCTGGACAACGACACCGACGTCGAGAGCAACCCGCTCACGGCGGTGCTCGTCACGAACGTCACGCACGGCACGCTCGCGCTGCACTCCAACGGCTCGTTCGAGTACACGCCCGCCGCGAACTACAACGGGCCCGACTCGTTCTCCTACAAGGCCAACGACGGCCAGGCCGACTCGGCCGGCGCGGTGACCGCGGTGACCATCAACCCGGTCAACGACGCGCCGACCGCGGACGGCGCCTCTCCGACCGTCGCCGAGGACACGCCGACGGCGATCACTCTCACCGGGCACGACGTCGACGGGGACGCCCTGACGTTCGAGATCGTCGCCTCGCCGACCCATGGCGGGCTCGGCTCGCTCGGCACCGTGAGCTGCGGCGGCACGACCTGCACCGTCGACGTCACCTACACCCCGGCCTCGAACTACGCAGGACCCGACTCGTTCACGTACAAGGTCTCCGACGGCCCGGCCGACTCGAGCGTCGCGACGGTGTCCATCACCGTGAGCCCGGTCAACGACGCGCCGGTCGCCGTGGACAACGCGTACTCGACGAACGAGGACACCGGACTGTCCGTTGCCGCAACGGGCATCCTCGGCAACGACACCGACACCGAGGGCGACACCCTCACCGCGGTCATGGACACCAGCGTCACGCACGGCATCCTGGTGTTCAACACCGACGGCTCGTTCAACTACACGCCGTCGCTGAACTACCACGGCCCCGACTCGTTCACCTACCACGCGAACGACGGCGCGGCCGACTCCAACGTGGCGACGGTGAACCTCACGGTCGACGCCGTCAACGACGCGCCCACCGCCGACGGCGTCACCACGTCCACCGGCGAGGACACCGCCAAGGTCGTCACGCTCACCGGACACGACGTCGACGGCGACAGCCTGTCGTTCGTCGTCCAGTCCGGGCCGTCGCACGGCATCCTGGACTCGTTCGGCTCCATTAGTTGCGCGTCCGGCACCTGCACGATGGACGTCACCTACCACCCCGCCGCGAACTACCACGGCCCCGACCAGTTCACGTACTCGACGGACGACGGCCTGCTGACCTCCGGCAACGCAACCGTCGACATCACCGTGAGCTCGATCAACGACGCGCCCGTCGCGAACGACGACAGCTACTCGACGAACGAGGACACGCAGCTCGTCGTCCCGGCGCCCGGCGTCCTCGACAACGACACCGACGTCGACGGCAACCCGCTCGTCGCGAGCAACCACAGCAACGCGTCGCACGGCTCCGTGTCGTTCAACGACGCCGACGGCTCGTTCACCTACACGCCGGCCGCGAACTACACCGGCCCCGACTCGTTCACGTACCACGCGAACGACGGCACCGCCGAGTCCGCGCCCGCGACCGTGAACATCACCGTCAACGCGGTCAACGACGCCCCGGTGGCCGACGCCGTCAGCGTCACGCCCCAGGAGGACGTCCCCGAGGTCGTCGGCCTCACCGGCAACGACCCGGTGGAGGGCTCGGCGCTGACGTTCTCCATCTTCTCCGGCCCGAGCCACGGGTCGCTCGGCTCGATCACCGGCACGTCCTGCCCGTCGAGCTGCTCCGCGTCGGTCACGTACACCCCCGCGTCGAACTACAACGGCCCCGACTCGTTCACCTACCGGGTCTTCGACGGCACCACCTTCTCGCCGCCGGCCACCGTCACCATCACCGTCAGCGCGGTCAACGACCCGCCGTCGTTCACCAAGGGTGCGGACGACCAGGTCGTCACGTCGTCCGGACCGCGGACCGTGCCCGGCTGGGCCACGAACATCAGCAGGGGCCCGGCGGACGAGAACGGTCAGACGCTGAACTTCGTCGTCAGCGTGCCGGCGGCGGACGCCGGGCTGTTCCTGGTCCCGCCGGCGATCGACGCGACGAGCGGTGACCTGACCTACACGCCCGGCGCGATACCGGGCTCGACGACGGTGACGGTGACGCTGCACGACAACGGCGGCGGCGCCGACACCAGCCCGCCTCAGACGTTCGTCATCACCGTCGCCCCGCCGAACACCGCTCCGAGCGCCGACGGCAAGATCGTGTCGACCAACGAGGACAGCGCCGTCGTCGTGACCATGTCAGGCGACGACCCCGACGGGGACGCGCTGACGTTCACGATCGTCACCGGCCCCATCCACGGCGCACTCAGCGCGCAGAGCGGCCCGACGTGCAGCGCCGCGATACCGAGCCACTGCACCGCGACGATCCTGTACACGCCGACCGGCAACTACCACGGCGGCGACTCCTTCACCTACAAGACCAACGACGGCCTCGCCGACTCGGCCACCAACGGGACCGTGACCATCACGGTCACCCAGGTCAACGACACGCCGACCGACATCGCGCTCTCCTCGGCGAGTGTCGCGGAGAACCAGCCGACCGGCACGGCCATCGGCACCTTCTCCACGACGGACACGGCGGACCCCGCGGACACGTTCACCTACACCCTCGAGACCGGCGCGGGCAGCACCGGCAACCCGTCGTTCCAGATCGTCGGCAACGAGCTGAGGACCAACGCGTCGCTCAACTTCGAGGCCCAGCCCTCGTACTCGATCCGCGTCCGCTCGACCGACAACGGGACGCCGAACCTGTTCTTCGAGAAGCAGTTCACGATCACGGTGACCAACGTGAACGAGACGCCGACCGACATCACGCTCTCCCCGTCGACCGTCGCGGAGAACGAGGCGCTCGGCACCGACGTCGGGACGCTGTCCACCACCGACCCCGACGCGGGCAACACGTTCGCCTACTCGAAGGTCGGCGGTGACGCCAGCCTCGCCGTCTCCGGCGGGCACGTCGTCGTCTCGAGCGCGATCGACTTCGAGGCGACGCCGACGCTGTCGATCACCGTCCGCACCACCGACCAGGGCGGGCTCTTCTTCGAAGAGCTGCTCACCGTGACGGTCACCAACGTCAACGAGGCGCCGACCGACATCGGGCTCACCGCGACGTCGATCAACGAGAACATGCCGATCAACAGCACGGTCGGCACCGCGAGCACCACCGACCCGGACGCGGCCAACACGTTCACCTACACCCTCGTCACGGGCGCGGGCAGCGCCGACAACACGTCGTTCAACTTCAACGGGGCGGCGCTGCGGACCTCGGCGGTGTTCAACTACGAGGTCAAGAGCTCGTACTCCATCCGCGTCAAGAGCGCCGACCAGGGCGGCCTGTCCGTGGAGAAGGAGTTCACCATCACGGTCGTCGACGTCAACGACGCGCCGGTCGCGGCGGACGACACGTTCAACAGCGCCAACGCCAACACCGACGCCATCGGCAACACCAAGCTCGCGATCAGCGTCCCCGGCCAGCCCGGTCCGGTGAAGAACGGCACCGGCACGGCGCTGACCGGCGACACCGACGAGGACACGCTGCCGGCCGACACGCTGACGGTGGCGTTCCCGGCGACGAGCACGCACGGCACGATCGTCAGCGGCAACGCGGACGGCACGTTCGTGTACCTGCCGAACCCCGGGTTCGTCGGCACCGACACGTTCAACTACACGCTCTCGGACGGCCAAGGCGGCACGGACACCGGCCAGGTCAGCATCGAGGTCGACAACATGGTCTGGTACGTCGACAGCACCGTCGCCGGTCCCGGCACCGGCGTGTCCTCCGACGCGTACAAGTCGCTCTCCTCGCTCCAGGGCACGGACCTTGACGTCGCGACCGACACGATCTTCGTCTACTCGGGCGCCTACACGACCGGCATCCCTCTCGAGGCGAGCCAGAAGCTCTGGGGCCAGCCGAACGGCCTGAGCGTCGACGGCACCACGCTGGTGGCCGCGGGCGGCACCAACCCGGTGATCAACGCGTCCGCCGGTGACGGCATCGGCCTCGCCAACGACGTCGAGGTCCTGCGCGTCAACGTCGGCAGCGCGACCGGCGTCGGCATCAAGGGCATCGCGACCACCAACGCGACCGTCGGACCGAACACCTCGGTCGCCGGCGCGGCCGGCGGCGCCGTCAGCCTCACCGGCACCGCGACCGGCACCATCACGATCGACTCGACGATCGCCAACACCACCGGCGCGGCGGTCACGATCGGGAACCGCACCGGTGGCACGGTGTCCATCACCGGCACGGTCACGGATGCGGGTACGGGTGTCGCGGTGAGCTCCAACAACGCGACGATCAACCTGTCCGGCAACATCACCGAGTCCGGTGCCGGCAGCCTGTCGTTCTCGTCCAACACCGGCGGCACGACGAACCTGACCGGCAACCTGACGACCGCCAACGGCGGTGTCAGCGCGTCGGTCAACACCGGCCACACGATGAGCCTGACCGGCATCCTGCACCTGACGGGTACCGGCTCGACCAAGGCGTTCAGCGTGACGGGCGGCGGCATCGTCAAGGCGACGGCCACCGACAACACCGCGTCGACCGTCACCGGCCGCGCGGTCGAGGTCGCCAACTCGACCATCACCACCGGCGGCGTGAACTTCAAGAGCGTCAGCGCCGGCAACGCCAGCAGCGGCCCGGACAGCGGCATCGTGCTCAACAACACCGGTACCACGGCGGGCCTCACCGTCGCGGGCACCGGCTCGGCGAGCACGGGCGGCACCATCCAGAAGACGACAAGCCACGCCGTCTCGCTCACGACGACCGACAAGGTTTCGCTGAACTGGATGAACATCCAGAACGCCGCGCACGCCGGCATCAAGGGCGCGGGGGTCACCGACTTCACGCTGACCCGGACGACGATCAACGGCGTCGGCCAGGCGAACACCGACCCGAAGGACTCGTCGCTCGCGTTCAACGACACGGCAGGCGGGATCAACAACAACCTCGACGGCGTCGTCGTGGTCACCAACAACACGCTGACCAACGCGTACGGCGGCGGCGTGGACGTCTTCAACTACAACGGCACCATCAGCGACGCCAACGTCAGCAACAACACGCTGACCAGCTCGACGGCGGTGGCGTCGTCGAAGTCCGGCGCGATCATGTTCAACCTGTTCGGGTCCGGCGGCACCGTCGCCAGCCTCACCAAGGCGACGATCAACACCAACACGATCACCAACTTCCCGAGCGGCGACGGCATCCTGCTCCAGGGCGGCAACACGTCCTCCGCCGCGGCGCCGAGCGGCACGTACGGCACCCCCACCGGCATGCCGGGCACCGGGTCGAACATCGTCACGATCAGCGGCAACACCGTCCAAGGTGACGTGACCACCAAGCTCAACGGCCAGGGCATCTCCGTCGCGGTCGCCGGCCGCGGCCAGGGCAACTTCAACATCACCGGCAACGGCACGGTCGCGCTCCCGATCACGCACGTGAAGGGCTCGGGCATCGGCGTCGGCATCGCCGGCTCGGTCACCGCCGACTACAGCGTGACCAGCAACGTCATCAACGGCACCGACAACATCGTGGGCAGCTCGGCCCTCGGCATCGGCACCGACACGAACATCCAGGCCGACTCGTCCGAGCTCAAGAACCCCGTGCTCAACATCGTGGTGAGCAACAACACCGTGGTCGGGAGCACCGGCTACGGCATCCAGAACCTCAACCGCGACAGCAACGGCACGACCCAGCTCAAGATGCAGAACAACTCCGTCACCGGCCCGCTCGAGTTCGGCGCGATCGACGTGTCGTCGGGCAACACCGGCAGCGTCTCGTACGACCCGACGATCTGCACCCAGATCAGCGGCAATACGGCTTCGACCGGCACGATCGACGGCTTCGGCGACGCGGAGCCCGGCATCCAGGTCGAGAAGTGGAGCACCAGCACGACCACCTACGTCTTCGGCATCGTCGGTCTCACCCCGTCGCCGGCGACGGCGGGCCAGACGGAGACCTACCTCGCGGCGCAGAACCCGGCCAGCGCCGTCGGTGTCGGCTTCTACGTGGGGAAGAAGGCCGCGGTCAACATCGGCAGCAACTTCACCAGCTGCACCCTCGGCTTCTAGGGGCAGGCGACGCTCGGAAAGGGGACCGCATGGGCACACCGTTCCTCGGCGAGGTCAAGATCATCCCTTGGAACTTCGCCCCGCAAGGCTGGGCGTTCTGCAACGGTCAGCTGTTGCCGATCAACCAGAACCAAGCGCTGTTCTCGCTGTACGGCACGACGTTCGGTGGCAACGGCCAGACGACGTTCGGGCTGCCCAACCTCCAAGGCAGGGTCGCGCTGCACCGCGGCAACGACTTCATACTCGGCCAGGTCGGCGGTGAGACCACGCACACGCTGACGATCGCCGAGCTGACGCAGCACCTGCACCTCGTCAACGCCGACACGACGCAGGCGCCGGACAACGGCAACGCCCCGGCCCCGACGAAACGGCTCGCCGGCTCGCAGCCGGGCAGCCTCTACGGCCCGCCGAACAACCTCATCGCGATGAACCCCGGGGCGGTCTCGAACGTCGGCGGCAGCCAGGCGCACGACAACATGCAGCCGTACACCGTGCTCAACTTCATCTGCGCCCTCGTGGGCGTCTTTCCCTCCCGGAACTAAGGAGACCGCCCATGTCAGAGCCCTATATCGGCGAGATCCGGATGTTCGGCGGGAGCTTCGAGCCGGCCGGCTGGGCCATGTGCGACGGCCGGCTGCAGGCGATCTCGGAGAACGACGCGCTGTTCGTGCTGCTCGGCACCACGTACGGTGGCGACGGCGAGTCGACGTTCGCCCTCCCCGACCTGCGCGGCCGGGTCCCGGTGCACGTCGGCAGCGGGTTCCTCCTCGGCCAGATGGCGGGCGTCGAGTCGGTGACGCTGACGACCCTGCAGATCCCGGTGCACTCGCACCAACCGTTCGGCTCGACCGACCTCGGCACCGCCTCGACGGTGCAGAGCAACGTGCCGGCCTCGCTCACGCCCGCGGGAACCGCGTCGGCGTACGGGCAGCTGCCGCCGTTCGGCGCGCTGGACGCGACCTCGATCACCCCGGCGGGCGGCAACCAGCCGCACGAGAACATGCAGCCCTACCTCGGGATCAACTACATCATCAGCCTCTTCGGGATCTTCCCGCACCAGTGATTGGCGGACCACATGGCGTCACCATTCGTCGCGGAGATCCGGATCATGCCCTACACCTTCGCGCCCACGGGCTGGGCGACGTGTGACGGGCAGCTCCTCCCCATCTCACAGAACACCGCGCTGTTCTCGCTGCTCGGCACGTTCTACGGCGGCGACGGCAAGAGCACGTTCGCGCTGCCCAACCTTCAGGGCTCCGTGCCGCTCCAGCCGGGACAGGGGCCCGGCCTGTCGGACTACTTCCTGGGCCAGCAGTCCGGGACGGAGACCGTCACGCTGATCGACAGCGAGATGCCGGTCCACCCGCACAACGTCGTCGTCTCGACCAAGCCGGCGACGGGGCGGCAGCCGGCGAACCTCTACTTCGGGACCGGCGCGGGCGTCGGCATGTACGACACGAACGCCCAGCCGACGGCGCAGATGGCGGTCCAGATGCTGGCGCCCAACGGCGGCAGCCTGCCGCACAACAACATGATGCCGTACCTCACGTTGCAGTACTGCATCGCGATGCAGGGCGTCTTCCCGCCGCGCACGTGAGCGACCGGACCACCGCGCGGGTCGCGCTGCGGCCCGCGCTGCCGGACGACCGCGAGTTCCTCCTCGGCGTCTACGAGAGCACGCGGGTCGAGGAGGTCGCGCTCACGCCGTGGCCGGAGGAGCAGCGGCGGGCGTTCCTGCGCCAGCAGGCCGAGGCGCAGGACGCCGACTACCGGCGCAACTACGGGGCGGCGGCGTTCCACGTCGTCGAGCGCGACGGTGAGCGCATCGGCCGGCTGTACCGCGGCGAGGGGCTGGGCGAGCTGAGGCTGATCGACATCGCGCTGCTCCCGGACTGGCGCGGGCAGGGCATCGGGTCGGCGCTGATCGACGACGTGCTCGCCGAAGGGGACCGGCGCGGGATGACGGTGGTGCTGCACGTCGAGCACTGGAACCCCGCCAGGAGGCTGTACGACCGGCGCGGCTTCGTCGTCGTCGCCGAGGACGGCGTGTACGCCCGGATGGAGCGCGCGCCGGCGACCGTCAGTTGAAGACTGCCTCGTACCGCGGGAGGCCGTCCGCCTCCGGCTTGCGCGGGACGAGGAAGACCGCGAGCCGGCCGAGCACGTCGTGGTCGAGGGTCCAGAGACCCTGCGCGAGCCCGACCTCGGGCGGGCCGGTGAACCACAGGCTGAACGGGTCCACGCGCGGCGCGTTCGCCTGCTCCGCGGCCGCCACCACCGCGGCCAGCGTCAGCGGCACCGGGTCGCCACCGTCCGGATGGACGACGGCGAACGTCGTGCCCTCGTACGGCACGAACGTCGCGGCGTGCAGGTCGTGGGGTACGGGGACGTCGTCGGGCACGGCGTGGAGGCTACACGGGGGGTGACGTTTCGCCGTTCCGGTGACGCCCCGCGTGCGGCGCGCGTAGCGTGGGCCGGGGGTCGGATCGGGAGGGAGATCGATGGCTGTCCCGACACGGCGCGCCGTGCTGCGCGCCGGGGTCTGTGTCGCGGTCGCCGGTGCGGTACCCATGGCACTCGCCGGGCCCGCGTCCGCTCTCTCCGCCGGGCTGCCCTCCGGCCTGCACCGCCGGGTGTTCCTGCCCCTTGTCGGTTCGCCGTTCCTCTTCACCGACGGGGCGCACTCCTACCGCGCGGTCCTGACCGCGGTGCGCTCTCCGGGGCGCCAGGCCGGCAACGACAGGTACTTCAGCATGCTGTTCGCGAGTACTGCGACCATCCGCGAGGGCCAGTACCGCGTGCGCCACGGCAGGCTGCGGCCGTTCCACCTCTACATCGGCCCGGTCGGCGCCAAGCCCGGCTGGTACGAAGCCATCGTCAACTCCTGACGGCCGGCGGCCCGCCCCCGGTCCAGCGCAGCAGCTCGTCGGCGGCCCACGTGTTGACGACGGAGTCCACCGCGACGCCGCAGAGCGCCGCGCGGGCGCAGCCGTTCATCTGCCACTCGAGCTGACCGGGCGCGTGCGCGTCGGTGTCGATCGACACGAGGCAGCCGGCCTCGACGGCGAGGCGGAGCAGCCGCTTCGGCGGGTCGAGGCGTTCCGGCCGCGAGTTCACCTCGACGGCGGTCCCGAACTCCGCGCACGCCGCGAACACCAGCTCCGGGTCGAACTCCGACTCGGGCCGCCCCCTGCCCACGACGATCCGCCCGGTGCAGTGGCCGAGGACGTCGGTGTGCGGGTTGGCAACGGCGTACGCCATCCGCTTGGTCATGTCCTCGCGCGGCATCCGCAGCTTCGAGTGGACGCTGGCGACGACGACGTCGAGGCGTTCGAGCAGCTCGTCCTCCTGGTCGAGCGATCCGTCGTCGAGGATGTCGCACTCGATCCCGGTCAGGATGCGGAACGGCTGCGTGCCGCCGGAGGCGGCCGAGGCGGCGAAGTCCTCGTTCAACGCCGCTACGACGTCGAGCTGCTCGCGGAGGCGGTCGGGGGAGAGGCCGTTCGCGATGGTCAGCCGGGGGGAGTGGTCGGTGAGGACGATGTACTCGTGCCCGAGGTCGCGGGCCGCCTCGGCCATCTCGCGGATCGGGCTGCCGCCGTCGGACCAGTCGGAGTGCACGTGGCAGTCGCCGCGCAGCGCCGCGTGCAGCGCCTCGGCGGCCGCGTCGACCGGCGTGCCCTCGGTCGCTTCGAGGCGGCGGAGGTAGACGGGCGTCTCGCCGTTCAACGCCTCGGTGACGACCCGGGCCGTCACGTCACCGATGCCGGGCAGGTCGGTGAGCGTCCCCGCGGCCGCGCGCGACGCGGTCTCGGCGGGCGGTAGCGCGGCCACCGTGTCGGCCGCGCGGCGGAACGCCTTGACGCGGTACGACGGCTCGCGCGAGCGCTCCAGCAGGTACGCGATCCGCTTCAGCGCCTCGACCGGCTCCACGCCGCCAACCCTCGCACGCGGTTCGCCCGCGGCGCGAACGGGCACTGGTGCGGCATGGCCAACGCGTTCCACCGGCTCGACGCCGACCTGTACCGGCGGGCCCACGCGACCGATACGCCGCCCGCCGTGGACACGGCGCTCACGGCGTTGTCGCGCGCGGCGAACCACTCGAAGCTCTGGCTCGGCGTCGCCGCGCTCCTCGCGACGCAGGGTCGTCCAGGCCGGCGGGCCGCGCTGCGCGGGGTCATGTCGATCGGCCTCGCGTCGGCGGTCGCCAACCTCCCCGCCAAGCACCTGTCCCGGCGCAAGCGGCCGGACGCGCTGGCCCTGGTCCGGGCCGGCCGGCTGCCCCGGCGCATCCCGTCCAGCGGGTCGTTCCCCAGCGGGCACAGCGCGAGCGCGGCGGCGTTCGCCGTGGGCGCGGCCAGCGAGCTGCCCGGCCTCGCCGTCCCGCTCGGCGCGGCGGCCGTCGCCGTCGGCTACTCGCGGGTGCACACCGGCGTGCACTACCCGGGCGACGTGGTCGCGGGCTGGGCGCTCGGGGCGGCTGTCGGCGTGGCGACCCGCTGGTGGTGGCCGCTCGCGCCGGTCGACCCCGACGCCGTCCGCGAGCGCGTCGCGCCCACCGCGACGAGCCCAGCGCCTGGCGGGCGCGGCGTCACCATCGCCGTCAACGCCGCCGCCGGACCCGGCGACACCGCCGCCGACGACGTCGTCGCCGAGCTGCGGAGCGCGCTGCCCGAGGCGGAGGTCGTACCCCTGGACGACCCCGAGCACCTCGCCAAGACGCTCGAAGCCGCCGCCCCGGACGCCGTCGCGATCGGCGTCCACGGCGGCGACGGCTCGGTCAACGCCGCGGCCGCGGTCGCGTACGACGCGCGCAAGCCCCTCGTCGTCGTTCCCGGCGGCACGCTGAACCACCTGGCCCGCGACCTCGGCGTCGAGGGTGTGGCAGACGCCGCCGCCGCGGTCGAGAACGGCTGGACCCTGGACATGGACGTGGCCGAGATCGACGGGCGGCCGTTCCTCAACACCGCGTCGTTCGGGTCCTACGCCGACCTGGTCGACGCCCGCGAACGCCTCGAAAACCGGATCGGCAAGTGGCCCGCGCTGCTCGTCGCGCTCGTCACCGTGCTGCGCCGCGACGAGCCGGTCGAGGCCGAGGTCGACGGCGTCCGGCGGCGGATCTGGGCGATCTTCGTCGGCAACGGCGAGTACCGGCCGGCGGGCTTCGCACCGGCGTACCGGCCGCGGCTGGACGACGGCCTGCTCGACGTCCGGGTCCTGTACGGGGGGCGCCTGCTCCCGCGTTACGTGCGCTGGACCGCGCGCGAGGTCCGCGTCCGGGTCGACGGTCCGGTCCGGCTGGCGCGGGACGGAGAGACGTTCGACGGGTCGCGGGAGTTCACGATCCGCAAGCGGCCCCGGCGGCTGCGGGTGTACGCCCCCCGGGCGGGCTGACGGGTGGACGCCCTGCGCCGCCGCCTCGACCCGGAGGAGCGGTACGGCCTGCGGGTCACGCTGTTCGTCGTGGCCGCGGCCCTGGTGGCCGTGCCGTTCGGGCTGCTGCTCGAACAGGTCGTCCACAACGGCCCGCTCCTCGCCACCGACCGCGGGCTCGCGAACGACGTGCACCAGTGGGTGCTGCGGCGCGGTCCCGGCCTGATCCGGGCGGTGCGTCTCGTCAGCCGGCTCGGGGGGCCGCCGTTCCTCATCGTGCTCGTCGTGCTGGCCGGCGGCTACGTGCTCGCGCGGGGCCGGCGGCGGCTCGCGGTGTTCCTCGCCGTCACGGCGGTCGGGGGCAGCGTCATCGACACGGTCGTCAAGAACGTCGTCGCCCGCCCACGCCCGGACCTCCCGCACCCGATCGCGCACGCGTTCGGCAAGAGCTTCCCGTCCGGCCACGCGATGTCCTCGACGGTCGTCTACGGCGCCCTGCTGCTCGTGCTGCTGCCCGCGGTGCCGCGCGCCTGGCGGGCGTACGCGATCGCCGGCACGGCGCTGCTGGTGCTCGCGATCGCCGCGTCGCGGCTCGCGCTCGGCGTGCACTACCTCACCGACGTGCTCGGCGGCATCGTGCTCGGGCTCGGCTGGCTGGCCGCCTCGGTGGCGGCGTTCCGGATCTGGCGTACCGAGCGTGGCCGGCCGCCGGCACCGATCACCGAGGGTGTCGAGCCGGAGGCGGCGGTTGACCTGGGCGCGGGCGCCTGAGCCCTGCGGTTCGCCGGATCGTGTCCGGTTATGTCCGTTCCCAGGCCCTACGGCACGTTACCAATTGATCACAACGGGCTAGGGACAGCCCCCGTGGTCACGGCCAGTATCCAGTTGAACACATAGGGAGAGGTCCGCCACCAGCCGGTGCGCCCCTCGCCAAGGACAGCAGCCGCCGCTGCACCGGACGGGAGACACACTGATGGGACCTACTCCACGGCACAGCGCTCGTCGCTGGCTGGCCCTCGCGGCCGCCGCAGCGACGATCGCCGGGCCCGCGCTGGTCGCCTCACCCGCGACCGCGCTCGCCCGCGGGACCACCTGGGCCGCGGCCCGGCCCGGCGGCACGTCGCGCGCGGTCATCGTCCAGGCGAAGGCCGGCCACGAGGCCGCCGTCGCCAAGGCGGTCGCCGCGGCCGGCGGCACGGTCGAGGTGGCCCTCCCGATCATCAACGGCTTCTCGGCGCACGTTCCCGCCGGCGCGCTCGCCGCGCTGCGGGCCCGGCCCGACGTCCGCGCGGTGAGCGACAACGCCAGCGTGCGGTTCGCGAGCAACGGCTACGAGAGCGGCGTCACCGCGTCGAACTACGCCAAGACGTCCGGCGCCACGCAGGCGTGGGCGCAGAGCAACTACGGCGAGGGCGTCGGCGTCGCGGTCATCGACACCGGCATCTCGCCGATGAACGACTTCGCCGGCCGGCTGGTCCACGGACCCGACCTCTCCGGCGAGGGCACCATCATCGACACGTTCGGCCACGGCACGGCGATGGGCGGCATCGTCGGCGGCAGCGGCGCGGACTCGGCGAGCAACCCCGACGGGGCGTACAACGGCGTCGCGCCGCGGTCGACCCTGGTGGCCGTCAAGGTCGCCGGGCGCAACGGCGCCACCGACGTCTCGACGATGCTCCAGGCGATGCACTGGGTGTCGGCGTACCGGACGCAGTTCAACATCCGCGTCCTCAACCTCTCGTGGGGCACCAACGCCACCAGCGACCCGGCGACCGACCCGCTGAACTACGCGGTCGAGCGGCTGTGGCGTGACGGCATCGTCGTCGTCGTCTCGGCCGGCAACTCCGGCCCGGAGAACGGCACGATCACCAAGCCGGGCGACGACCCGGTCGTGCTGACCGTCGGCGCGTACAACGACAAGGGCAACCTCGACCCGGCCGACGACGGCATCCCGGCCTGGTCCTCGCGCGGGCCGACGGCCCAGGGCGTCGTCAAGCCCGACGTCGTCGCCCCCGGCCGCACGCTGATCACGACCCGGTCGTACGGCTCGGACGTCGAGAAGAACAACCCGAAGGCGCTGATCGCCCCGAGCTACGTCAAGGGCAGCGGCACCTCGGAGGCGGCCGCGGTCGTCTCCGGCCTGGCCGCGCTGCTGGTCAAGGCGCACCCGGCGTGGACGCCGGACCAGGTCAAGGCGGCGATCAAGAGCACCGCGTCCGACATGGGGTTGGGCAAGAACCGCCAGGGCGCCGGCCGGGTGCAGCTCGCCGCCGCGCTCGCGGCCGAGCCCGGCCCGTCGAAGCAGAAGATCAAGGCGACCGGCCTCGGCCCGATCGAGGGCTCGCGCGGCACCGCGCACGTCGTGGCGCTCTGCGGCCCGGACCAGACCGTCACCGAGATCACCGGTGAGATGGACGTCTACTGCAACCCGTGGGACGGCGCGGCCTGGTCCGGCGCTGCCTGGTCGGGTGCGGCCTGGTCGGGCGCTGCCTGGTCCGGCGCGGCGTGGAGTGGCTCCTCGTGGGGCGGCGCGGCCTGGTCCGGCGCTGCCTGGTCGGGCGCTGCCTGGTCCGGCGGGACCTGGACCGGCTCCTCGTGGGGTGGCTCCTCGTGGGGCGGCGCGGCCTGGTCCGGCGCTGCCTGGTCGGGCGCTGCCTGGTCCGGCGCGGCGTGGAGCGGCTCCTCGTGGGGCGGCAACGCGTGGTCGAGCACGGCGTACGGCGAGAACGACTTCCTCAGCGCCTTCTGGGGTGGGCGGCCGAAGTACGGGGAGACTGTGACTGGTGAGCTCAGCGAGGCCCGCCAGGCTGCAGACGGGATGGACGTCCAGGAGTGAACCCACGACCGGCGACCACGAGCGCGGAGCGGCTGCCCGTACGGCTGCGCCTCCTCGTGGTCGCCGTCGTGCTGCTCGGCTGCGCCGTACTGGTCGCGGCGGTCTCCGTCGCCCGTCACCACCCGCCGAACGTGCCCCGGCTGCTCGTCGCGACGACGCTGTTCGTCGTCGGCGACATCGCACTGCTGAAGCTGCGGTTCGGGCGGAACTACTTCCTCTTCACCTGGGCCGAGCTGGCGGTCGTGTTCAGCCTGGTCATGCTGCCGCACGGCTGGACCGTCCTGATCGGCACGCTCGGCGTCGCGATCGCCCAGGTGATCCAGCGGCGCGCGCTGGTGAAGATGGCGTTCAACGTCGGCGCCATGGCGGCCGGTGCCGCGCTCGCCGAGCTGGTGTCGAGCGCTCTCGGCTACCAGATGGGCGTGCGCACCCACACCCCGGCGCTCTGGCTCGCGCTCGGCGTCGCGGCACTGGCGTTCTGCATCTGGAACATGCTCGCGGTCGCGATGGCGGTGGCGTTCTCGCAGGGGCTGCGCGTCCGCGACGTGCTCGGCCGGGGGGCGCTGCTCCAGTCGCTGGTCTGGGTGGGCAACACCGTCGCGGGCATCGGGCTGGGCATCGTCGCCAGGCAGAGCCCCGGCGCGCTGGCCGCGCTGCCGTTCTTCCTCGCGCTGCTCTACCTCGCGTACCGCGCGTACCTGCGCGCCGGCGAGGACCGCGACACCTGGGAGGTGCTGCAGGACACGTCGCGTGACCTGTCGCGACTGCGTCGCAGCGAGATCGCTGGGGTCGTGGTGGAGCGCGCCGCGGCGCTGTTCCAGGCCGACTTCGTCGAGCTGATGCTGGTGGACGAGGCGGTGCCGCCGCGGATGACCACGTGGCGCGGCGGCGCGGGCGGCGTCGAGCTGCTGCCCGGCCGCACCATCGAGGACGCGACGACGTTCTGGCCGCGGGCCCAGTCGGAGCGGGAGCCGTACGAGCTGCTCCGCCGCGACGCCCCGCCCGCGCAGCGGCGCGAGCTCGAAGCCCTCGGGCTCGAACAGTGCGTGGTCGTGCCCGTCGTCTCCGCCGAACGCTGCCTCGGCACGTTGCGCGTCGGCTTCACCGGCATCGTGCGGATGCGCAAGCGCAACGTCCAGGTGCTGCGGACGTTCGCCTACCAGCTCGCGACGTCGGTCGAGAACGCCCGCCTGTACGAGGAGATGCGCGAGGAGCGGACCAAGCTCTCGCGGGTCGTCGACAACACCTCCGACGGCATCCTGTCGGTCGACGCCCGCGGCCGGATCACGTCGTGGAACCCCGCCATGGCGCGCATCTCCGGCTTCGCCGCCGAGGACACGCTCGCCTGCCCGTTCACCCTCGGCCACGCGGGCGCCGACGCCGACGGCACGCCGGTCTCCGCCGAGTGGCTCTGGGCCAAGCTGGGCACCGAGGCGCAGACCGAGGCGTCGGTCTCGATCGGCGCGCCGGGCATCGGCCGGCGCTGGCTGCACCTGTCGCTGGCCGCGGTGCGGTCGTCGAACGGCGACATCGAGACCGTCGTCGTCGTCGTCCGCGACGTCACCGCGCTGCGCGAGGCCGCGCAGGCGAAGGAGGAGTTCCTCGCCACCGTCTCGCACGAGCTGCGGACGCCGTTGACCTCGCTGCGCGGCTGGGTGTCGACGCTGCTGCGCCCCGAGTTCCAGCCGAACGAGGAGGAGCGGCGCGAGGTCCACGAACGCCTGATGCACCAGACCGGCCGGCTCCAGCGGCTGATCGAGGACGTGCTGTCGGTGTCGTCGATGGACCGCGGCCAGTTCGTCGTGCAGACCGTTCCCGTCGGCATCGACGAGGTCATCGAGAAGGCGCTGGTGGAGTTCAGCCGGCAGACGCCCGGCCGACCGGTCACCCATGTCCGGGCCGGGCTCGCGGGCACGGCGATGGCCGACGCCGGCCGGGTGGAGCAGATCATCAACAACCTGGTCTCCAACGCCGACAAGTACTCCCCGGCCGACACCCCGGTCGAGGTCGGCGTCGCCCGCGTCGGCGACAAGGTCGTCGTCACCGTGTCCGACCACGGCTTCGGCATCCCGGAGGACCAGCGCGAGGCGGTGTTCGAACGGTTCCACCGGCTCGGCCACCACATGACCCGCGAGGCGTCCGGCACCGGGCTCGGGCTGCACATCGCGCGCCGCCTGGTCGAGGCGATGGGCGGGCGGATCTGGGTCGAGAGCCGGCTGGGCGAGGGGTCGACGTTCACGTTCACCCTGCCGGCGGCGCCCCTCATCGCCAAGGGCGGCGACGTCGCGGTCTAGCGGGCTTCGGCGCCCCTAGACGTGGTCGAACGTCTGCTGGGCCGGCGGCAGCGTCTCGTTCGCGAACGACGTCGCGGTGAGGTGGTAGGTGCCGGCGGGCGGAAGGTCGCCGAAGTCGTCGTAGCCGTTCCACACGACGTCCCAGATCGAGCAGTTCCCCGGGTCGACGCGGACCTGGTTGGTCCCGGGCTTCACCGGCTGGCCGAGCGACCAGGTCCAGACCGTGTCGTTGTGCGCCTCGTCGACGGCCTTGAAGTCGACGAGCGGGTCCTTGCGGTCGAAGTTCAGGTAGGCCGTGCTCGCGCGGACCGACCGGCAGACGGCGTAGGTGAACGTGTACGTCGGCCGCGCGTCCTGCGACACCGTGACCCCGGCGGACACGCACCAGCCGAGCTCGGTCGGGGGGCAGGACGTGCTGGTGTTCGCCTGGTCGGACCTCGTCACGGCGGCGCGAGCGGCGTACGCGCGGACCTTCGGGCCCTGCGGGTGCCGCGTCGCGGGCGTCGACACCGTCGCGCTGGGCAGCGCGGGCTGCCGGGTCCCGCGCGGGCCCGACGCGACCGGCTGGCTGCCAGGACCGGCCGGGACGCCGGTCGGCGTCGCCTGCGAGCGCGGCGCGGCCGACGCGGTCGCGCCTACGCGCCGGTGGCCGCGGTCGATCCTGGTGTCGTTGGCCGGGTCGAGGGAGCTGACGCCGGCGCCGTGACCGACGATCGAGTACGCGAGCGCGCCCACGAGCACCAGGGCGGTGGCGGTCGAGCCCCCGGCCTGCCGGCGACGGCGGCTGCGACCGCGGCGTACCGCGGCCTCGAACCCTCCCGGCGGCGGGACGACGAGCGGGTAGGAGCGGCGGGGGAGGTCAGTCACGGTGACCCTCCAGCGCCGTGGCGAGGAGCTGCCTCGCCTCGTGCAGGCGGCGCTTGACCGTGCCCACGGGGCGCTTGGTCAGCAGGGCCACCTCGGTGACGGGGAGGTCGGCGTAGTAGTGCAGCAGGACGGCCTCTCGGAGTCGTTCTGGGAGTCGTTCGACGAGGTCGCGGAGCCAGGGGTCGTGGACCGCCGGCTCGACGGACGGCCGGTGGCCGATCTCGTCGTAGATCTCGCGCTCGCGCTTGCTCCGGCGCCAGTGGCGCCGGGCCAGGTTGGTCGCGACGTAGTACACGTACGCCTTCGGCTCGCGGACCCCCACCCAGCGGGCGAACAGCCGGGCGAACGCCTCCTGGGTGATGTCCCGCGCCAGCTGCACGTCGCCGGTCAGCGCCGTGCAGTACCCGGCGAGGCCGGGGTACTCCGCGCGGTACAGCTCGCGGAACCCCTCCTCGCGGGAGGTCGGCACCACGACGGCGTCGGCAACGTCGGCGCGCGCGGTATCCGCGGCACCGAGCGTCAGCTCAGCCGTCATTCCTGTGGCCCCATCCCCGGTCACGAGCTCCTGCGTCCACGGGCTGAGAGCCCCCGGACGCGCGGGAGGTTCGGTGGGATGTGACAGCTGGGTCATGACGATCTTTCTCGTTCGACACAGCGAGTGACGAATCCTGCGTTCGGTCCGGGCCCGGCCCTCGTTCCGTGCAGGAATCCCGCCCCTGTCGAGCGTGGTGATCTTCACAGAACGAGCCGGCCGCGCGGCTCGTGCCGGTTAGGAGGCGGTGTCGGGCTGCTGGGCCTCGGTCGTGCCGGAGCCGGCCTGCTCGTTCAGCAGGTCGTACTTCGCGATCGCCTGGCCGACCACGTCGGCCTTCAGCTCGCCGCGCCGCACCAGCGCCTGGAGGACGCCCACCGTGATCGACTCGGCGTCGATGTGGAAGTGGCGCCGCAGCGCCGCGCGGGTGTCGGACCGGCCGAACCCGTCCGTCCCCAACGACTCCCAGTCGCCCGGCACCCAGCGGCTGATCTGGTCGGGCACGGCCCGCATCCAGTCGGAGACCGCGAGGACGGGACCGGCGGCGTCGCGCAGGGCCGTCGTGACGTACGGCGTCCGCTGCTCGTCCGGGTGCAGGAGGTTCCACTCCTCGCAGGCGACGGCGTCGCGGCGCAGCTCGTTCCACGACGTGGCGCTCCACACGTCCGCGGCAACGCCCCAGTCGTTCGCGAGCAGCTCCTGGGCCTGCATCGCCAGCCGGACGCCGATGCCGCTGGCGAGGACCTGCGCGGGCGGCGGGGACGCGGCGCCGTTGCGGGCCTTGCCCTTCTTCGGCGCGGCGGCCAGCGGCGAGGCGGCGTAGCGGTAGATGCCGCGAACGATGCCCTCCTCGAGCCCCGGCAGGTCCGGCGCGGGAGGCTGCGGCATCGGCTCGTTGTAGACGGTGACGTAGTAGAAGACGTTCTCCGACTGCTCGCCGTACATGCGGCGCAGGCCGTCCTTGACGATGACGGCGATCTCGTACCCCCACGCGGGGTCGTACGCGACGCAGGCCGGGTTGCTCGACGCGAGCAGGTGCGAGTGGCCGTCCTGGTGCTGGAGCCCCTCGCCGTTCAACGTCGTCCGGCCCGCCGTGGCACCGATCAGGAAGCCGCGGCCGAGCTGGTCGGCGAGCTGCCAGATCTGGTCGCCGACCCGCTGGAAGCCGAACATCGAGTAGAAGACGAACAGCGGGATCATCGGCTCGCCGTGGGTGGCGTAGGAGGACCCGGCCGCGATCACCGACGCCATCGACCCGGCCTCGCTGATCCCCTCGTGCAGGATGTGGCCCTCGGTCGACTCCTTGTACGACAGCAGGAGGTCGCGGTCGACGGCCTCGTACTTCTGGCCGTGCGGCGAGTAGATCTTCAACGTCGGGAAGAGCGAGTCCATCCCGAACGTCCGCGCCTCGTCCGGGATGATCGGTACGAACCGCGGCCCGACGCCCTTGTCCTTCAGCAGGTCCTTCAGCAGCCGGACGAACGCCATCGTCGTGGCGACCTCCTGCTTGCCCGAGCCCTTCATCAGATCGGCGTACGCGTCGTCCTTCGGCAAGGCCAGCGGCTTGGCCCGGACGACGCGCTGCGGCAGGAAGCCGCCCAACGCCTTGCGGCGGTCGAGCATGTACGTGATCTCGTCGCTGTCCTTGCCCGGGTGGTAGTACGGCGGCAGGTCGCCCTCGAGGTCCTTGTCGGGGATGTCGAGGTAGAGCCGGTCGCGGAACTCCTTCAGCTCGGCCTTGGTCAGCTTCTTCATCTGGTGGGTGGCGTTGCGCGCCTCGAAGTCCTTGCCGAGCGTCCACCCCTTGATGGTCTGGGCGAGGATCACCGTCGGCTGGCCGGTGTGCGCGACCGCCGAGGCGAACGCCGCGTAGACCTTGCGGTAGTCGTGGCCGCCGCGGGAGAGCTTGCGCAGCTCGTCGTCGGACAGGTGCTCGACGAGGCGGCGCAGCCTGGCGTCGGTGCCGAAGAAGTGCTCGCGAATGTACGCGCCGCTCTCGACGGAGTACGTCTGGAACTGGCCGTCGGGGGTGGTGTTCATCTGGTTGACGAGGACGCCGTCGACGTCGCGCGCGAGCAGCGGGTCCCACTCGCGGCCCCACACCACCTTGACGACGTTCCACCCGGCGCCGCGGAAGTACGACTCCAGCTCCTGGATGACCTTGCCGTTGCCGCGGACCGGTCCGTCGAGGCGCTGCAGGTTGCAGTTGACGACGAAGATCAGGTTGTCGAGCTCCTCGCGCGCGGCGACGCCGATGGCGCCCAGCGACTCCGGCTCGTCCATCTCGCCGTCGCCGAGGAAGCACCAGACGCGCGAGCGCGACGTGTCCTTGATGTGCCGCGCATGCAGGTAGCGGTTGAACCGCGCCTGGTAGATCGCGCCGATCGCGCCGAGCCCCATCGAGACGGTCGGGAACTCCCAGAAGTCCGGCATCAGCCGCGGGTGCGGGTAGCTCGGCAGCCCGCCCGGCTTGCTCTCCTGGCGGAACGCGTCGAGGTTCTGCTCGCTCAGCCGTCCCTCGAGGAACGCCCTGGCGTAGATGCCGGGCGAGCCGTGGCCCTGGATGTAGACCTGGTCGCCGGACTCGCCGCCCTCCTTGCCGCGGAAGAAGTGGTTGAAGCCCACCTCGTAGAGGCTGGCGCTGCTCGCGTAGGTCGCGATGTGCCCGCCGACGCCGAGCCCGGGCCGGTTCGCGCGCGACACCATGACAGCGGCGTTCCAG
Organism: Frankiaceae bacterium; assembly: GCA_030840645.1. GTDB lineage: Bacteria > Actinomycetota > Actinomycetes > BP-191 > BP-191 > BP-191. Next base: position 18,357 of record JAVEEC010000105.1, on the reverse strand, counting down.
CGGATGTACGCCCTGATTCGGCGCTCGACGTACTCGTCCCCGGGGAACCACGGCTCGTCGTCCGGCGTGATGGTGTTGATGTAGTCCGTACTGGTCAGGCTCGGGACGCCGACCGCCTGCTGCCTGGCCCGTGCGAGGAGGCGGAGCAGGAGGTAGCGCGCGCGGCTGCGGCCCTGTTCGTTGACGACGGCGTCCAACGACTCGAGCCACTCGGCCGTCTCCGCCGGATCGGTGTCCGGCACCTGGCTCGGGAGCCCGTCCGTGATGATCGCCTGCCGCGTGCTGTCCGCCACCAACGCTCCTCTCGTTCCCTCTTCGCGTGCATCCTCCCACCCTGCCGGCCGGACAGTGACGGCGAGGTCACTTGCGTTCGCGTGGCCGGTACGTATGGACTACCCCCAAGAGCGGGCCGAGCGGCCCGCGCCGGGAACGGGGTGCGTCGACGTGGTGACCGCGGGGTCCGCGGAAGGTCAGCGTGGTGCGGCCGACAAGCTCGGCATCATCGCGGGGATGGTCGTGCAGGAGCTGGGCAGGGACGACGACGCCGATCCGGCGATCGTCGACGCCATCGTCGAGCGCGCCGGCGCCGAGCCGATCGCGGAGGACTCGGACGACGTCGTGGACGTCGTCCTGCTGTGGTTCCGCGAGGCCGACGGCGACCTGGTCGACGCGCTGATGGACGCGCGCACCCGCCTCGACGACAACGGCGCCATCTGGGTCCTCACCCCGAAGGCCGGCCGCGACGGCCACGTCGAGCCGAGCGACATCCTCGACGCGGCGCCCACGGCCGGGCTCACGCAGACCAGCACCGTGTCCGCGTCGCAGGACTGGGCCGCGGCGAAGCTGGTCGTGCCGAAGGGACAGCGGGCCCCGCGGCACCGGTAGCGGCGCCGCGGGAACCCCCGCGTCCTACCGGAGGCGGGTCCGGACGACGCTCGCCCCCGCGGCGACGGCCGCGAGGCCGCCGAGCACCGCGACACCGGCTGGTACGCCGTTGCTCGTCGCGCCGTTGCCGGCCGTCGGAGCCGTGGCCAGCGTGCTGCCACCGGGCCGGGTGACCGCCGCCGGGGCCGGCGCCGCCGACGCGCCGCGGACGCCGCGGGCGGCGTAGACTTGGAGCTCCGCGATGGTGACGTTCGACGCCTGCGGCGCCTGGCGGCAGTCCGGGTTGTTCGCCGGGTCGGCGTCCTGGTCGCCGAGGAACGCGGCGTTGCCGGTGCACTGGTTGTTCAGGACGCGGATCCGCACGTGCGACGCGCGCACCGGCTTCGGCAGCTTGAACTCGCGGAAGTTCAGGTCGGGCACGCGCGGCCGCGGCTTGTGGCCGGGGAACGCGTCGGGCCTGGAGACGAAGACCTGGGTGAACTTCTTGCCATCGGTGCTGACGTCGATCGCGAACTGGCGCAGCGTGCTGAACCGGCTCTGCGCCGGGTCGGCCGCGCCCTCGCCGTTGTCGCGGGCCGGCCGGTGCATCGCGCTGACCGTGATCCGGTCGATCGTCGTGATGCCACCGGCGAGGTCGACGGTGACGCCCTTGTTCTTGATCGCCTTCGCGGCGACCGTCGGGTTGACGGTCCTGCCGACGACCACGGGCGCCTGGCCGAAGAAGCCCCAGTCGGTGGACTCGGTGTCGTCGAGCAGCTCGGTCGTGTAGATGCCGTCGCCCGAGACGTGCGAGCCGTTGGTCCGCGACGCGAGGTTACGGGCCAGTGGGACCGTGAGCGTCGTCGTCTGCCCGTCCTTGAACGCGTAGTGCGCGCGGTGCAGGCCGTAGCCGGGCCCGCGGAGGACGAACTCGTACGCGCCGCCCGCGAGCTGGACGGTGTCCCGGATCGCGGTGAACTTGTCGGTGTCCGCGACCGGCGTGACGCGGGCCTCGAAGCGGCCGACGAACGCCGACGCGCGGACCGGCTTGCGCGTCGCCTCGTCGACGAAGTTGAAGCGCACGGTCGCCGGCTTGCGGTACGGCGAGACGAAGCTCGGCGTCGGCTCGGCGTCGCTCGCGCTCGCCGTCCTGGCGCCCTTGCCCATGCCGCGGTTGGCGAAGACCTGCCACATGCCGGCCAGGTCCTTGCCGCCGAAGCGGAGCTTGTCCGCCGCGAGCATCGCGTCCCGCGCGTCCAGCATGCTGACGTCGGCCGGCATGAGGAGGAACGAGTCGAAGATCAGCTGGACCCAGCGGCGGTTGCCGGGGCACTGGTCGGCGGGCAGCTGGCCGTTGGCGCACCGCGCCTGGAGGGACGCGTTCGCCGACGGGTAGCGGGAGTTGTACGCCTTCATGAACCAGGAGCGCAGCGCCCACTGGACGCCGTTCCAGATCTCGCCGTCGGCGTGCACCTCGGCGCCGGTGGTGTCGAACGCGTAGTCCGCGTAGTTGAGCGGGTTGCGGTCGAGGTTGAAGTCGCGGATGCCGTCGAGCTTGTCGCCGGTGACGTACGCGCCGACGGTGCCCTTGCCCTCGCCGCTCTTGCCGGCGTAGCCGTACGCGTTGAGGAACTCGAGCGCGACGAGGTCGCTCCACGACTCACCCATCGCGCCGCCCTGCTCGCCGCCGATGCCGGCGTCCGGGCCGCCGACCATGCGGTTGCTGATCGCGTGCGTGTACTCGTGACCGATCACCGACATGTCGTAGTCGCCGTCGGTGCAGGCCGCGTAGAACGACGCGGGGATCGGCTGCCACAGGTACATGTTGCTGATCGGCGCGACGCCGTCGTTCAGCGTGAGCTGGTTGGCGTTGTCACGGCCGCCGAAGGTCGGCGCGCCGCCGCCGTTGACCGCGCCGGCCTGCGAGTTGCCGACCTGCGCGTCGTTCTCGTACCTCGGCGAGGTGTTGCCGAAGTTCGAGAGCTGGTGGTTGTAGTTCCGCTCGGTGTAGCCGAGGTGGTAGGCGAAGTCGTGCATCCGGTTGTGCATCGCGAACAGGTTCGCGGTCGCCGCGTCGATGTCGACGCGGGCCGGCGACGTGAACGACGACGGCGCGCAGCCGGTGCCCGTCTGGTTCGGCGTTTTCGACGTACGCCACTGGTCGGTCCACGGGAAGGCGTAGTCGCGGGTCGGGCTCACCGGCGAGTACTGCTCGGCGGGCGTGATCGCGCCGACCGCCGGGGCGGGGGCGGGAGCCGCGGCGCCCTCGCCGGGCGCCATCCACGCGGACGCGCTGTGGGCGTTGTTGCCGTACGTCGTGAACGTCGACTGCTGCGTTCGCGGGTCGACGTCCCACGGGAGGCGGGAGGCGAGGCTCGCGAAGGAGATCGCGCAGTCCTTCAGCGTCTTGGTCGTGCTGACGGTCACCGAGGTGTCCCAGCAGCCGGTGACGCGGACGTCCTTGGCGCTGGCGAGCAGGGGGTTGGCCGGGAAGATCTTCCACTTCGCCGGGTAGTTGAACGGCGACGCGGACGGGCCGTCGTACACGGTGTAGGCGCCCTGGTAGGACGAGCCCTCGGTCGAGCCGTTGAACGCGCAGATCTGGATGGCGTACGCCCCCGCGGGCGCGCCGCCGCCGGGCGTGTACGCCGCGGCCTCGGGGCCGTCGACGGTGTCGCCGCTGGCGACGACGGTCTTGCCGCGCAGGATCTTGACGACCGTGTCGACGTTCGCCGGGACCGGCGTCGTGACGACGGCGGCCGCGATCGCGGACGGCGAGCCGGTGACGTTGAACGGGTGCAGCGGCCCGCACGCGCCCTTCTTGAACGCGCCGGAGAACTGGCCGCCGCCGGGCGTGCGCGCGGCGGCGTCGAGGCCGTCGACCGAGAGGCCGTCGACCGCGGGGCCGGGCTCGTTGGCGAGCTGCTGGACGCGGTTCTGGCGGAACAGCGCGCGGCCGGTGACCGCGTCGACGAAGACCGTGTAGCCCTCGAGGTCGCCGTTGGTGTTGTCGGCGACGATCGTCTCGTACGCCGGGCGGATGCCGTCGGTGCGCGTCGCGAACGCGACGAGGCGGGCGCGCTGGGCGAGGTTCAGGCCGGGGACGCGGAACGTCGCGAAGCCGGTGTGCTCGATGCCGGTCGAGACGACGTTGGCCAGCGTGATGTCAGCGTGGCCGGTGTCCTTCGCGGCCGCGAGCCAGGCCGCGGCGGGGCTGATCGCGGGCTGCGCGGCGAGGGTGCCGTGGCCGACGGCGGAGGACGTGACGAGGGCGATCCGGCCGTCGCGGACGGCGACCATGATCAGGCCGTCCTGCGCGGACATCAGGTCGCCGAAACGCTGGCGGAACAGCACCGCGTGCGCGGGGGTGCCGGTGAGCACGGCGTCGTTGAGCAGCTCGAGGTTGTCGACGTCGGCGTCGGTCAGGCGGAACAGCGACTTGTGCGCCTTGACCCAGCGCCGCGCGGCGTCCTTCGGCGCGCCGGTGAGGCCGCTGTCGACCCAGCCGGCCGGGTCCTCGGCCTGGAGGAACGACACGGTGCCGAAGTCGGTCCAGCGCGCGGTCGTGCCCGGCAGGGAGCGGACGTCGCGCAGCGCGGCCGCGGTCGGCGCCCACTTCGGGGTGGCGGTGCGCGTGTCGACGTCCGGGAAGGCGGAGTCGTGGTCGCTCAGGGCGAGGCCGGTGCGCGACTCGCGGTCGGCGACGGCGCGGAACGGCGACGGGGCCGGTCCTGCTGCTGTCGCGCCGGCGGCGGCGGTCGCGGTGAGGCTCGCGGCGATGACGCCCGCGATCGCGTAACAGAACTTCACGTCGGTTCTCCCTGATGGCGGTGCTGCTGGGCGTGGGTGCTGACCCGACAGGTTCGGCTTCCCGTGTCGAACTTCCTGCGTGGCACCCCGAGCGGATCTCGGCGGTTGCGTGGTTTCGGAGTGTTTGCCCGGTTGATTCGCGCGCTCGGGCCGCGTGGAGGCGACGTACCATCGCTCGCATGGTGGAGGTGGGGCAGCAGGCGCCGGAGTTCGCGCTGAAGGATCAGAACAACCAGGTCGTGTCGCTCGCGGACTTACGCGGCGTGAAGAACGTCGTCCTCGTCTTCTACCCGTACGCGTTCACCCGGGTCTGCGCGGGCGAGCTCTGCGCGATCCGCGACGACCTGGCGTCGTTCGAGAACGACGACGTCCAGGTCCTCACGGTCTCGGTCGACACGCCGTACGCCCACAAGGTCTGGGCGGAGCGGGAGGGGTTCACGTTCCCGCTGCTCGCCGACTTCTGGCCACACGGCGCGGTGTCGCAGGCGTACGGCTGCTTCGACGCGGTCCGCGGCTGCTCGACGCGGGGGACCTACGTCATCGACCGGGCGGGCGTCGTGCGCTGGCTGGTCGTCAACGCCATCCCCGACGCCCGCGACCAGGCGGAGTACCTCACGGTGCTGGCCGGGGTGTAGCGGTGGGCTGTCACGTCTGCGGTGCGCGGCAGGCCGACCCGGCACGCGGCGCGTCGCCGTGGCAGCGCGGCGTCGTTGCCGGGGTGCAGGTGCTCGGCTGCCCGGACTGCCAGCGGTCCGGCGCGTGGGCGGCGGCGCTGGACCGGTGCGCGGCGTGCGGCTCGACGGCGCTGGTCCGGCGGCTCGGCGAGACGGCGTGCCGGGGGTGCGGGCATGCGGGGGACGGAGTCGCGGCCTCGTCCGCCGCTCCGGCGCCAGCGCGTGCTACCGGAACGCTGGCCGCGGAGGTGGCGGCAGCGCTGGACCGGGCGTTCGGCAGGGACTGAGCGGCTACGACCGAGGTCGCGCGAACCGCGCCAGCAGCCGCCCCCGAGGCTGGTCCGGGATCGCCAGCCCCGGCGCGACCGGCGCGGGGTCGCCGGGGCGTGCGGGCGGGCCGGCCGGGATCGCGACGGGGGCTGTCGTTGGTACCGGCGGCAGGGTGAGGAACAGCAGCGCGGACACCAGCGCGAGCGCGAGGCTGCCGAGCCAGAGCGAGGCGCCCCCGACCGCGAGCGCCACGCCGCCGAGGATCGGGCCGACGGTGAAGGCGAGCGACCAGGCCAGGCCGAGCCCTCCCGCGTACCGCCCGCGGAGGTGCGGCGGGGCGATGGCGGAGAGGTACGCCTGGCCGGTCGGCGAGCCGAGCATCTCGCCGAACGTCCACACGACGACGGTGCCCAGGAGCAGCGGGATCGACCGGCCGACCATGCCCATGGCGGCGTACCCGCCGCCGAGCAGCACCGCGCCGAGGGCCATCACGCGGTGCGGTGGGAAGTGCCGCGACCGCCCGCTGATCCAGAACTCGCTGGCGATGATGATGACGCCGTTGGCCGAGATGAGGCCGCCGTAGACGGCGGTGGAGAAGCCGCGCTCGGTGAGCGCCAGCGGCAGCGTCACCATCGTCTGGGCGAAGACCACCGCCATGACGAACGAGCCCGCCCAGAACCGCCGGAACGCCGGGTCCGCGAGCACCGCGCCGAAGCCGCGTTGCCGGCTGTCGGGTGCCTCGCGGGCCTGCGGTCTGGTCTCCGGGAGGAGCGCGAGTGCCACTGCCGCGTAGATCCAGGACGTCGCCGCGTCGGCGACGAACAGCCGCGCGAAGCCGAAGTGCGTGATCAGGATGCCGCCGAGCCCGGTCCCGACGGCGAAGCCGAGGTTGATGACGAGGCGGAACAGCGCGAACGCGTCGATGCGCCGGTCGAGGGGCGTCAGGTCGGTGAGCATCGCCGAGATGGCGGGCCGGCCCGCCTCCGCGACGACGCCCGCCAGGAACGCGACGCCGAGCACCGCGAGCGGCGCCTGCGTGAAGAGCAACGCGATGAGCGCGAGCCCGCCCAGCAGCGGCGAGCCGACGACGACCGGCTTGCGACCCAGCCGGTCGGCGAGCGTTCCACCGGTGAGGGACGCGACCATGCCGCCGGCGCCGTACGCCGCCAGGGCGAAGCCGGCCCAGCGCAGCGACAGGCCGCGCTCGTTGTGCAAGTAGATGGTCAAGAACGGCACCGCGAACGAGCCGGCGCGGGTGATCAGCGTGCCGGCGACGAGCACCCACACCCCGCGCGGCAGCCCGCGCATCCGTCGGGGCAGCAAGGTCATGGACCGTGTGTACCGCACCCCTGTGACAAGAACGACCGAGTTCCCGGGATTCCGCCGGCCGGTACGCTCGGCGGCACACGAGGGGCGCGTAGCTCAGCGGAACGAGCACTCGGCTTACACCCGAGCGGTCGCAGGTTCGACCCCTGCCGCGCCCACCAGAGAGTCAATGTTCGAACCCTGGACCCCCGAGAGAGGGTCCGGGTTGGTCGCGCCGTAGAAGGTGATCTCGCTGGCTATCGACTGTCCGCCTGGCCCTACTGGTCCAGACGGGTAGCCGAGGATCAAGCGAGCGGTCTCGGTGTAGATCACGCCGACGAGTTGGTGTCCCTTGACCAGGACCTTCTCGAAGAAGAACTGGTTGAGCAGGCGGCGTCCGTGTTCGTCCACGATGCGAGCGGCCAGCGGTAGCCGGTCAAGGAGTCGCTCGGCGTCGGCGTAGACCTTGGCGAGGGTGTCGCGGTCGAGGTTGGCATCGGCCAGCCTCTTCGTGGCGGCCTTCTCCTGGGCTTCGATGTCATCGAGTTGGGCGTTGATCTCTTCGGCCAGGCGGGGGGCCTTGCGCAGGCTGATGGCAAGGTTCTTCTTCTCGACGGCGAGTTGGGCGAGCCGCTTCGTCAGCCGGGCGATTTCACGCTGCCGTTGGCCGAGGTCGGCGTCGGCGTCGTCGCGGAGGCACGCCCGGACCCGCTCCCGCCACTTGGGCACGATCCGTATGTGGTCGTAGAGCGCGATGACCTGCGGCTCGAAACGGTCCACGACGACGTGCGGTTGCTGACAGGTCCCGCGTAGATGCCGTTCGATGCAGTAGGTGTAGTCGTAGGTGCCGCCGTTGCCGGTCGATGGGGTCATGCCGAGGCGAGAGCCGCAGTGGCCGCAGTACAGCGTGCCCTTGAGGTAGTGGCGGTGCTGACTGGGCTTGTCTCCGGCGTGGCGGTGCGCGGTCCGGATCTCTTGTACTCGGTCGAACAGTTCGGGGTCGATCGTCTGAGGGTGTTCGCCTCGATACCACTGGCCCTTGTATGGCACTTGGCCGAGGTAGTAGCGGTCGGTGAGGATGGTGGCGACCTTCGACCGGGCGACGGGTACTTCGGGCCGGTCGCCGCGCGGCTGGCTGGTGAGGCCGCGTTCTACGAGCGCCAGCCAGAGCGTGGAGTCGCTCCATTCACCCGTGGCGTACTGCTCGAACGCCCACTGAATGTGGCCGATGCGCTCGTCGTCTACGACGACGGTAGCGATGTCTTTGCCGCCGACTCGTTTGCGAGTGTTGAGGTAGCCGATATGCGCTCGGGTTGGGGTGCCACCTTGCTCTAGCTTCTTCTGGATGCCCCGGGTGACTCGCTCGGCGCGGTCGTCGTTGTCGTATTGGGCCTTGGCGGTGAAGATGGCCCGCATGAACTTGCCGGCTGGGGTTTCGTCGAAGCTCTCGGAGCAGGAGATGAGATGTACGCCGGTTTCTCGAAACTCGGTGAACAGGACGACGGCGTCCTCGGTGTTACGGGAGAGTCGATCGAGCCAGGCGACGATCACACCGTCGACCTCGGGATGATCGCGAAGGTACTGACGCATCCGGGTGAGGTCTGGCCGGTTGAGGTTCTTGGCGGAGCGGCCGGGGTCAACGAACCACTCCACGACCTCGCCACCGAGTTGCACGGCTTTGCGCTCGACCATCTCGCGCTGGACATCTATGGAGTACCCGTCGCGGGCATTGGTCTTGGTCTGCTCGTCTGAGCTGACCCGGAGGTACCCGACAAACCGTTTAAGCTGCGTCGACCGGTCGCTCGTGATCGGTCGGGTGTGAGGGGGTGCCGTCTCGGCAACGAGCGGTGTCATGTCCGCACCGCCTCGGCGAGGCTCGCGGGCTGGTCGGCGACGACGAGCCGGACGCGCGTATCGTTGAGCCGTTGCATGAGATCTGTGAACAGCCGGTGTTGACGGCTCCAGCGGCCAAGATCGGACACGATGACGTACGCGACATCTTGGCGCCCTCTTAGCTCTGCCAAGAGTTCGTTGAGGCCAGGACGTAGTGCGGAGGTTCCGGAGTAGCCACTATCAGCGTGGACGCCGACGACCTCAGCATCAAGCTGGCCCGCCGCCGCGAGGCACGCTGCCCGTTGGCGAGCGAACGCATCCCCCTCGAGGTCAGCGTCACTGATGTTCGCTAGTCGCATGTAGATGATCGCCTTCTTTCTCACGTGGGAGTCCGATCCAGCCATTGATATTGACCCTTCCTTTTATATTCTATTCTCGCGCCGATTCCACCAAAATGCAATCGTGTCGTTTGATTCCACAACGTCGTGTCCATGTCCATGCGCCTCCCTTCTTGTTAGTCAAAGTGAAAGAGGCGGGAGCGTCCGGGGAGACAAGGTTGTCTCGACCATGTGGACGCTCCCGCCGTGTTCCCGCCTCCTTTCGTCAAGCGTGGATCCGTGGCTAGGCCTGTGCGGGGGTGGCCTTCGCCGGCTTGGCCGGCTTCGTGGGCTGCCCGCCTGCGGACTTGCCAGGCCAGGGCTTGGCCGGGTCGAGCAGGCCGTCGAGGGCGTTGCGGCGGACAGCGACGTCGGCGTCGAAGGCGTCGCGCAAGGTCTTCGCCTTGGCGATCACCTCCGGGCTCTGACGGAGCCGACCGACGTAGTCCTTGACGCCGTCGTACATGAGCGCCTTGACCGGCTTGTTCAGAACCTGGCCGAGCATCGTGAGCTGCGCGTGCAGCTCATCGTCGAGCTCGACGGCGAGGGTCTTCATAGACGTGCCTCCTCGGTGCGGGTGCGGCTGGCGAGCCCCTCTTGGGTTCGCGCGGTGAAGCCGCACGGCAGCGACGAGGCGCGCCGCATCATGCGGCCCGTCGTTGACCGTTGGTGGCGTCCCGGAGCCGTTGCTCGGCGAGGCGGACGTATGCCGGGTTGAGGTCGATGCCGAGCCAGTGCCGGCCGTGCGTCTGAGCGACCAGCGCTACCGTGCCCGCGCCGCTGAACGGGTCCAGCACCAGCCCCGGTATCGCCGACGCGGCGCATTCACAGACGGGTCGAAGGTGACCGAGGATGGCGAGTTCCCCAAGCCGCCGTGCCGGTTCGCGGTTCCACGGGCGACCGCAGTCGGCGCAGATCTTCTCCGGGCAGGTCGCTGTGAGCAGCGGCTCCACGAGCGCCGTCGGGAAGGTGGCGAAGTGGGCGCCCCGGTAGTTGCTGGCGGCGGTGGTCACGACGTCGCCGGGGTTCGCCCCAAGGGAATGACCAGGGATGCCTAGGGCACCGAGTCGCCGTAGCCCGCTGTTGGCGTTGGCGAGCGGCCCGATGCCCTGTTGCAGTCGCGGCGGATGTCTCGCCGGTGCCCGTGGCAGTGAGCGGAGCGGGCGACGAATCGCGTCGAGGTCGAAGTAGTAGTGGCGGGAGCGGACCAGCAGGTAGACGGGCTCCCAGGTACAGGTCAGGCGGTCGCGGACGCTCGACGGCCTGGGGTTGCGCTTGGCCCAGACGACCTTGTTCCGAACGATCCAGCCGTCGACGTGGAGGCGGAGCAGGAGCCGTTCCGGGGCGAGCAGCAGGCTCTTCGGTGGCGCTCCGTGTCGGGGGTGGCGGGCATAGCAGTCGCCTAGGTTGAGCCACAGGCTGCCGCTTGGCTTGAGTACGCGGGCGACCTCGCGCAGTACCGGCAGCAGGCGGTCCGCCCAGGCGTCGGCGTTCGTTTCGGCGCCGATCTGGCCCACGACGTCGTAGTCGCGGAGCAGCAGGTACGGCGGGCTGGTGATGACGGTATCGACACTGGCCGCCGGGAGTTCCCGGAGCCGGGTGAGCGCGTCGCCGACTAGGAAGCGGTTGACCGTCATCATTGGCCGCCCTCGTCCGGCAGCAAGGTCGGCAGCGGCGTGCCGAGCAGCCCGACCTCGAACATCGGCACGTCCGGGCTCGTCTCGTTACAGATCCCGCGAAGTCGTGCGGCCCGTTCGCTGGTCGTGGTTAGCCAGACGACCTTCGGGAAGACACCGCGTTCGGCTTGCTCGCGGCCGCTCTGGTAGTAGCGCAGGTACTGGCGGCACTTCCGGGCCACGGCCGGCCCGTGCTCGCTGCCGAGGTCGACCTCGACGAACCAGTGCCACTCCATGTCACCGCGGGCGACGACGAGCAGCAGATCGGGTCGGAGCGTGTCCGCAGTCGAGTAGCCGGGCAGGCTGCGCCAGCAGGCTGGTTCGACTTGGTAGTGCAGCAGTTGGCAGTGGTCCTGCTTGCTGGCAGCGACGACCGACGCCAACAGTCCGGAGACGGCGAGGGTGTGATCGAGGAACGTCGTGCTCGGCTCACGAAAACCTTGCCGTGACCGCCCGTCGGCCAGCAGGCGGTGACCGGATGGTCCGAGGCCGTAGACGAAGCAGCCGGAACCGGCGCGGACGCCGCCGATGACCCGCTCGAGGCGTCGCAGCACACCAAGATGGGTCAACCGTTCCAACACTCGTCTACAAGTACGGGCGGCAGTCAGGGAGGTGGTGTGCTCACCGTCGAAGTACAAGGTCTGGAGTTGTCTGCCAGTGACGTAACGCAGTTCGGCCACGGCGTGCAGCACCGCCAGGTCGCGGTCGCTCAGCGCCGTCCGCAGCCGCGACATCGCGTTGGCGCTCATGACGAACGCCCCATCGATCGATCAGTCCGCGCGCAGAGTCGGCATCTCCGGCGACCGGCTGTGCGCCCCGTCTGGGGCGCATCAGTCCCCGCGCAGGTGGACAACGGCAGGGCTACTGACCTGCGGGAACGGGCGAGGTTCAGTGACGCGATCGGTAGAGCGATCGGGTAGGCAACGACGAGGTTCATTCGGTCCTCCGTCGCCCGCCGAGCGGTGCCTCGCCCGGGTTCACGGACGTGCCGAGGAGGGCTCTTAGGTCGGCTTCGACCTGGCTCCGGTCGACGCCGTAGCGCTCCCGGCTCAAGGCGCGGATGGCGTTGGGGTCGCTGACCGGCTCGGGCAGCGGCCGGGTCTGGAGCGAGAAGTACGGCGTGACCCAGCCGTCGGCGGACAGCCGGGCGTAGGCGTGGAAGCGCGGCAGCCGCTGGAAGTCCTCCGGGCGGAGCGTCTTCTGCCCTCGAGCGAAGTAAGAGGCGTCCTCGGCCGAGGTCTGGAACACGACCCGGGACCGGGCGTTGGCGTCCAGCGCGCTACGCAGGTTGGCGTCGAGCTGGGCTTGGTGTTGGTGGGCGACGTTCAGCGGGCCACCGTGGGAGCGGGCCAGGGCGAACATCTCGCCGAGGTCGGTGATGCCATGGACGGCTTCCTGCACCTCGTCGACGTAGACCATTACCAGTTGTCGCCGCTCGGGCGGCAGCGCCGCCTGGCCGAGCAGCGCCTGCCACAGGCTGGCCAGGACCAGTGATCCCATGAGGGCGCTGGCCTCGGGGCCGATGACGCCCTTGGCGAGCGAGACGAGCAGCACCTTGCGCTCGGTGAGTACCTGGCCGATCTGGAACCGCGGCTGCTGCTGCCCGAGCACCGCACGCATCCGGGGACGCAACAAGAGTTGCCGCAAGCGGCGCATCACCGGGGCGATGGTCTGTTGCCGCTCGTTCGGCGATAGCGCCTCGTACGACGCCCAGAACGGCCCGAGGCCGTAGGGGTCGTCCAGTCCGGCGAGGGCCTTGCGCCGGTAGCCCGCGTCGGACAGTAGCAGCGGCAGGGCGCACAGCGTGGCGTCCGGCTGCTGGGCGATGGTGAGGAGCGCGGCCGCGAGGGTGTCGGCGATCCTCGGCCCCCACGCTTCCCCGGATAGCGACTTGAACAGATGCAGCAGCTGGTCGGCAACCAGCTCAGGATCGCGCCGGCTGCCCAGTAACGGGTTGAAGCCGACCGGGCGGGCGTCGTCGGCGACATCGAGGACCACGACGTCGTCCTGGCGGGCCTCGGGGATCTGGCTCAGCAGCGAGGCTACGGCGTCGCCCTTGGGGTCGATGAAGACCACGGCGCGCCCGGCGGCGATGTCCTGGGCAGCGAGACCGACGAGCATCGTGCTCTTCCCGGCGTTCGTCGGCCCGGTGACCACCAAGTGGCTCGCGGAGTCGCGCAGGCCGAGTGCGACCGGGCGTTCCTCGCCCGGATACGGGCAGACACCGAGGACCCGGCCGGACCGGCGTACCGCTCGGGGTGCGGGGACGAGCCGGGCGGGCACCCGATCCAGGGGCAGCACGTCACCTGCCTCGGCCGGCCAGGCAGCGAGCCCCAGCAGTTCTTCGACGTTCAGGGCCAGCGGGCGTCGTAAGGGCAGCGCGGAGCCGGTGAGCCATGCCCGGTGGGCACCGAGCTGAACACCCGGTCCCTGACTGACCCGCAGCGCACCGGCGACCCGGCCAAGTAGGTGGTGGCGACGATTACCCGTAGCAGCACGTACCGCGATCTGACCAGCGGCCCGCCAGCCCGGCTCACCTTGCTTGCGCACTAGCGCCGTCCGGCTATCCGAGTCCATCAGGCCGGCCCCGGCCACGACGCCCGCGAGAACTGAGGCGGCTGACTGGCTGCGGTCTATCGGTTGCCGATTCGGCACCGCGATCGGTCGACGTACCGGGCCGATGATCCAGGTCAGCGTGACCCGCTCGTCACCGCGAAGCCCGGTGAGGGCGGCCAGGATGCCAACCGCGACGATCTGCGGATCACTGAGCCGCAGCGGCCGACGCCGCGTCGACAGCCACACCTGCCAGACCGCGAGCGCGCCGCGGTCGGGTTCCTCGTCGACTTCGACGGCCAGCCCGGGAACGGCGTGCCGCAGGGCGGCCACCACGGCGGTGTGCCGTCCTTCGGGAACAGCGAGCCGGTGATGAACCCCACGGCGATCCCCGGCGACCTCGAGCACCAGCGCCTCACGGCGACGGGGCGTGCTCAACCCGTGCAAGGCGAGCAAACCAGCCCGGACATGATCGACGGTGACCTCGCCCGGCCAGCGCAAACGCAGCCAGACGTGCGATCCGCTCACGCGGGCCTCCGCGGTGAGCCCTTGTCCTGCTTGCCGCCTTCGGGCCGATCCTCGTCCTGGGCCTCCTTCTCGGCCCTCGCCTGGGCCATCGCGAGAGCAATCAAGGCCCGGCTCAGCCGCCGGATGTCGGGTACGGCCCTGCGCTCGGCGCGGATACGAATATGCCTGTCTTTGTGCATGGTGAATAAACCTCCTTCCTGGTTACCGGCGCATCTCTAACAAGACCCTGGATGGGCCTGTGAGTCTCGCGTGGGCTCAGCGACGCGCCGTATTTGTCGACGGACTAGTAAAACAGATCACTGATTTACTTTTTCTGAACTACGTCAATTTCACAACACCGAGCGGCGACCTCTGGTAGGTGATCGTCACCACGTTCCGTCACGGCAGCGGACAAGGACACGGGCGACCACCACGAGCGTGATCGCGACCACCACCAACCCGCCGAGGAATGGCAGCAGCGGCCTGATGATCGTCACCGCCAGGCGCAGCATGACGGCCGCCGCAAGCAGAGCGACAGCCGTCATGACGAGCCGTTCGACGATGCCCCGGCCGTGTCCGGTCACGGCTGTACCCGGGGAGTGTCGCGGGCGGTCAGGTACTGCTCCAGCAGGGCCTTGGCCTCCTGGAAGGTCGTCAAGGCGTCGAACACGACGCTGTACAGCCGCTTCGCCAACGGATCGGCGCCCAGGTGCAAATACCGCAGGCTCTCCATCCCGGCCGTATCCGGGTCAGCCACCGTGACCGCCCCCGACGTGGCGTTCGGCCTCGGCCGACATCCGCAGGAACGTGTCACGGGCCAGGTCGCGCACCTGCCGCTCGGCGGCACGGGCCTGAAGGTGTACCTGGAGCAGCTCCTGCTGCGTGCCCGGACGCGCTACACCGCGTCCGAGGACGAGAAGTACGGAGACGAGCACGCAGACGGCGGCGAGGAGAAGGACGGTGGTCACCGGACCCGCCGGCTTTCCCGGCAGTACGTCCCGACGAGATCGGAGATGATCTCCGCCTGACCCAGGCGGGCGAGTGTCACGAACTGACCGAGCTCGGCGTGGAGAACTGGGTCGGCACCGGCCAGGGCGTTCTGGTGCTGTACCAGCATTGCCTGGGAGAACATTGCGGACCGGGCCAGGTCCGAGACCTCGGCGGCCTTCTCCTGAGCCACCATCGCGTCGGCACGGGTGTTAGCCACCCGATAAGCAGTGGTGGCCTCGAGGGCGGTCAGCGACCGGCCAAGTCTCTTGGCGGTACGGATTTCGGCTAGGCTTCGCGGCCGACCGGCGGCGAGAGAGCCTGACTCGCGAGGGACGATTTCGGACGAGGACATGGTTGATCCTTCCTGTAAAGGGGAGGCGCCGACGAGTGACAACGTTCTGGTCAGGCGGTTATTCGCCTTGCACGGTGAAGATTGTACGGGGAGGGCTCCACGGATATTCAGATGTGCTGACACTCCGCAACTCAAGTTGCGATCGCCAAGGATTGAGCGGATCATGTATTCCTAATGCGGAGTCATAGAGGAACGTAGCTGAATACCGGCCTGGCGGAACAGGAGCGGTGAATCGACCCTCGCTGCAGCTTCGTAGCGGAACGATCACTGGCATGTATAGCCATGTCCTAGGGTGGACATCACGTCCCTCGACCATCGCCGCGAGTCCTGGGTATAGGTGCGGATCTGGCAGAGAGTCATCAATCTTCGGCATGAAGGCGACAATGAACGTCGCCGTACGACCGCTGACCGCGTGAAGCGGTGGGATGATGTGGTATCGCTCTGGCGCATTGGCTTGAAGCCGGATGTAGATAAGAGCGGGCTCAGTGTCCAATTTGCATGAGGCCGCATTAAGAGAGGGTAAGGTGGGCTCGGGTATTCTCCCTAGACCATAAGTAACGAGTTGGCGGACTGGTGGAGCGCAACAGTAGCTCCTCCTCCGCGAGGCCGAGATCTGCAGGATGTAGCTCCCTGCGTGCGGCTCGATTGAGCTACCTGTGCTGCGACTCCGACACGGCGAGCCCGTAAGAAGGATCTGCTGCTGGTCGCCAAATGACCCCGTCAAGCCGTCCGCAACGACATTCAAGGCATCTGGAGTGAGCAGCCACGCATGGGCGCTGATGTCTCCGTTGGAGATTAGATCGCCAGTCTTCCGATCTCTCACGGAGAGCTGGAATGTTGATGACCACGAACCTCGGCCGCCGAAGTCATCGGTCAAGACTGTGGGAAGCGACAGGTCCAGGTCCTGTTCTTGGCTTGCTGGAGTGCCTGAATCTATCTTTGCGGGGTCGTCGCATGGCGGCAGGTCAAGGTGACGTAGCCCCAGGCCGGTACGCGGAAAGATCGGGAACGGTCGAACGGGCGTCAGGTGTCGCCCAATTCCGAGCATTGTGACGACGAGGCTCAAGACAATAAGGAACACAATGACCGGAACGACAATGCGCCCTAGTAGCTCGCCTAGTTTCTCCGTGCCACGCTGATAGTGTTTGCGTGCAGCAGCCTCGGACAGGCCACGCCGACGGGCGATGGAGGCATAGTCGAGGTGCCTGATCTTGCGATCGGCGATGACTTGGCGCTGAACCGGTGTGAGCTGACGGAAAGCACGTAGGAAGGTTAGGGCGATGAGAGTACGGCGCTCACGACCGATCACAATGTCGAGCGGATCTGGCGCGCGATGGGACTGGGCGAGCCTCTCGTCGAGGTCGGTCAGATCGCCAACGAGGACGGCGTCCGGCCACCGTCGAGCGAGAAGCTCATGTGCCGCATCGGCAGCCGCCACGTCGTCTTGCATCGCCGCCTCCTCACCGTAGGCTCTCCCTACTCTGAGTGTGGCGGGCATTCCGTGATTTGTGACAGGACTAGGTGTCAGCCTCCATGTCACCCGCCGTCGCGTCCATGTCGTACGGGAGGCGTTGGCGAAGTGTCCGACCTGGCTCACCAGGTTCGTCTGGTGCGGCGTTGTAGCGCCATGCCGGCTCGTCGCCTGAGCGCTGTTCAGACGTTCGCTGGATGATGTCGAGCGCTTCGAGTGCCTTCACGAGGCGCTCGATACCAGCGGGAGTGAGGTACCACAGGCGCGGCCGAAGCATGTCGATCGACAGCCCGGCGCCACTGTGCCCCTGCTCGCGTGCCTGCCCGTACACCCCGAGGAACTCGTCGGCGACCAGGTCGAGCAAGAAGGAACGACCTTCGGGTAGGTCAAGCAGGGCATCGCCTTGATCGCGTACGACGGAGTCCCATAGTGCTCCGATGAGGCGATCGGTCTCATTGTCGCCTTCATTTGGTTCTAGAGGTTGGTTTGATTCTCCTTTCATATACGACAGATATTATGACTGCCTGGTGGCGAAAGTGGAAGCACATTACGGAGACTAATCGGCATACAAGAACGACATATCAGCTGTGCAGGCCGTGACGAAGTTGTGGTGACCGTAGCCGCGAACGGTGACCTGTCCCGTAGCCGGCATGACGAACGTTGCGCTGGTTCGATCGCCCCACACCGTGCTGAACCCGACGAGTCCTTGGCCGTCAGGACCGAGTACAACCCAGTTGGCTGATCCACCCGACCCGAGCGTCTCGATGAGGACGCGCCGTCCGCGTGCGGCCTTGAGCTTGTACGACTCGTCGCAGCGCAGGTCCGAGACGTGAGTGATGGGACGCGCGACCGTCACGTTGCTCGGTGCCAGCCGTGCGAGAGGCAGCCGCGGCGAACCGAGGTACTTCCCGCTCGTCGGTCCTGTAAGCCTGCTGACCTGGCGGGGTCCGTGGTTGGTGGTGGCGCCAAGGGACAGTACCAGGGCGATGTTGCGCAGTAGGGATTCGTCGCCCTTCGGTGCCTGGGGCGTGATGAAGTTGTGCAGTATCAGGTAGACCTCGGCGGTGACGTTGTTCCCCGCCGGTACGGCGTCGACGGACCCGAGCTGAAGCGCCGACTCTCCCTGGAAGTACGTCCAGCGCGTGATAGACGTGCACTGCGGGCCATTGCTGTAGAACGCGGCCGCGTTGAGGATCGCGTCGTCGGACTGCGGCTTGCGGTCGTCGATCGCGTACAGCGACAGGTACAGCTTCTGGGACAGCGAGGCGTTGGCGTTGGTCAGGGTCAAGACGGCCGGGGCTACCACGTCCCGCTCGCGATCGAGGGTGCACGGCAGTCCGGTAGCCGTCTGTCCAGAGGGCAGCGGCGACACCTTGTCGACAGTGGCGAAGCGTCCGGCTTCCAGACTTCCGTCGCTAGTGTCGCCGTCATCACCGACCAGCCGGAACGTCCAGTGGGCAGCCGGGCTGAAGGTTGGCGCCGCCGAGGGCGTCGGTGACGGCGATGCGCTCGCGGGCGACGAACTGCTCTCCGAGGGCGCGGCGACGGTCTTGTCGCCGTTCGCCGAGCACCCGGCCGAGAACAACGCCAAGACGACCCCGATCGCAACCGCGGTTCGGAGACTTGGCAGTAACGCAGTGTGTCGAGGAGACATTCTCCCGCCACCCTTCCCACT
>JAVEEC010000092.1 GCA_030840645.1 Frankiaceae bacterium | reverse complement strand
GCTCGCCGAGCAGGTAGCAGGCCGGGTACTTCATGGTGACCTTGGAGCCGATGTTGCCGTCGATCCACTCCATCCGGCCGCCCTCGTGGACCGCGGTGCGCTTGGTCACGAGGTTGTAGACGTTGTTGGACCAGTTCTGGATGGTCGTGTAGCGGACGCGGGCGTCCTTCTTCACGACGATCTCGACGACGGCCGAGTGCAGCGAGTCGCTGCTGTAGATCGGCGCGGTGCAGCCCTCGACGTAGTGAACGCTCGAGCCCTCGTCGGCGATGATCAGCGTCCGCTCGAACTGCCCCATGTTCTCGGTGTTGATGCGGAAGTACGCCTGCAGCGGGATGTCGACGTGGACGCCCGGGGGGACGTAGATGAACGAGCCGCCGCTCCAGACCGCGGTGTTCAGCGCGGCGAACTTGTTGTCGCCCACCGGGATCACCGAGCCGAAGTACTCCTTGAACAGCTCCTCGTGCTCGCGCAGCCCGGTGTCGGTGTCGAGGAACAGGACGCCCAGCGCCTCCAGGTCCTCGCGGATCTTGTGGTACACGACCTCGCTCTCGTACTGCGCCGCGACGCCGGAGACGAGGCGCGCCTTCTCCGCCTCGGGGATGCCGAGCTTGTCGTAGGTGTTCTTGATGTCCGCGGGGAGGTCGTCCCAGGTCTCGGCCTGCTTCTCGGTGGAGCGGACGAAGTACTTGATGTTGTCGAAGTCGATGCCGGACAGGTCCGCGCCCCACGCGGGCATCGGCTTCTGCCGGAACAGCTTCAGCCCCTTGAGCCGCAGCTTCAGCATCCACTCGGGCTCGTTCTTGAGCGCGGAGATGTTGCGCACGACGTCCTCGGTGAGGCCGCGGGTGGCGTTGTCGGCGTAGGCGGCCGGGTCGGACCAGCCGAACTTGTACGTCCCGAGGCCTTCGAGCTCCGGGCGGGTGGTGGTCATCGGGCGGACCTCTCGATGGGTGTGACGTGGGCGGTGCAGCAGGAGTCGCCGTGGGCGATGGTGGTCAGTCGTCGTACGGGGCTGCCGAGCAGCCGCGCGAAGAACTCCGTCTCGGCCTCGCAGAGCTGCGGGAACTCCTCCGCGACGTGCTGGACCGGGCAGTGGTGCTGGCAGACCTCGCCGGGCGCGCTGGTGGCGGCGTAGCCGTCCCGCGACAGCGCCTGGGCGAGGCGTTCCGGCCGCTCGTCGACCGGGGCGAGCGCGACGTCGGCGTACCGCTGCTCCAGCTCCGCGACCCGCGCGTCGGCGAACCTCCGTACGACGTCCTCGCCCCCCGTGCTGGCGAGGAACCGCAGCGCGCTCGCCGCCAGGGCGTCGTACGCCTGGGGGAACGCCTCGCGGCCGGAGTCGGTGAGGGCGTAGAGCCGCGACGGGCGGCCGCGGCGGCCGGTGTGCGGCGCCTCGGCCTCGGTCACCGTGCCGTCGGCGAGCATGGCGTCGAGGTGGCGGCGGACGGCCGCGGAGGACAGCCCCAGCTCGGCGCCGAGGTCGGCGGCGGTGGAGCCGCCGGTACGCAGCAGCAGGCCCGCGACGCGTTCCCGCGTGCGGCCCTCGGTGCCGACGTTTTTCACAACGTCATTGTGACCTATTTAACGGGGCGCGGCAAACGCCACGGGCCGGTTCGCGGCGCCCTGCGCGCGCTCGATATCCTGTGCCGATCCCCGCCGTCACCAGGAAGGCCCCGACCCGCATGCTCGCCGACCGCACGCTCCGTCTGGCCGCCGCGTTCACGACGGTCCTCGCGCTCACCGCGTGCAGCCAGGGCACCCGCCTCAAGCCCTCGTCCAAGGCCACGCCGGTGAACGTCCCCACGTTCGCGCCGACGGTGAACCCCGCCCCCACGACCACCGCACCCGCGGCCCCCTCGGAGAGCGGCGGCACGCCGTCCGCGTCGTCGGCGGCGCCCAGCGGCGGTGGCAACGCCGTCACGGCCGTCGGCGGCGCGACCAACAAGTTCGAGCCCGCGTCGCTCACGGTCAAGGCCGGCAGCAAGGTCACCTGGACCGCGCAGGGGTACCACAGCGCCGACAGCGGCACGCCGCCGACCGTCGACAAGAGCGGGCCGATCCAGGCGCCGGCGGGTTTCGTGACGTACTCAGTGACGTTCGCGAAGCCGGGCACCTACAAGTACTTCTGCGTCCCGCACGCGTCCCTCGGCATGGTCGGCGAGATCGTCGTCACGTAGTGGCGGCCGTCGAGGTCGACGCGCTGGTCAAGCGGTACGGCGCGACGACCGCGGTCGACGGCGTCTCGTTCGCGGCGCGGGCCGGGTCCGTCCTCGCGCTGCTCGGCCCGAACGGCGCGGGCAAGACCACCACGGTCGAGACCTGCGAGGGGTTCCGGCGGCCCGACGCGGGCGCGGTACGCGTACTCGGGCTCGACCCGGTCCGCGACCACGCGGCGCTGGCCCCGCGGGTCGGCGTCATGCTCCAGTCCGGCGGCGTGTACCCCGGCGCGCGCCCGGTCGAGATGGCGCGGCTGCTGGCGGCGTTCCACGCCGACGCCCTCGACCCCGACGCGCTGCTCGAACGCCTCGGCGTGCCGCCGCAGACGCCGTACCGGCGCCTGTCCGGCGGCCAGCAGCAGCGGCTCTCGCTCGCGCTCGCGGTCGTGGGGCGCCCCGAGGTCGTGTTCCTCGACGAGCCGACGGCGGGGCTCGACCCGCAGGCGCGGCTGGCGACGTGGGACCTCGTGCGCGAGCAGCGCGAGGGCGGCGTGACGGTCGTGCTGACGACGCACGCGATGGACGAGGCCGAGGCGCTCGCCGACGATGTGGTCATCGTGGACCGCGGCCGGGTCGTCGCCGCGGGCACGCCGGCCGCGCTGACGGCCGGCGAGAGCGGGCTGCGGTTCGCCGCCCCGCCCGGGCTGGACACCGCCGCGCTCGGCGCGGCCGTCGGGCGGGCGGTCACCGGCGACGGGCCCTACGTCGTTGCCGGTGAGGTGACCCCGCACCTGATCGCCGCCGTGACCGCGTGGTGCGCCGCCAACGGCGTCCTCGCCGCGGACCTGCGCGCCGACCGGCGGACGCTGGAGGACGTGTTCCTCGACCTGACCGGGCGCGGGCTGCGGCCGTGAGGGCGGCGCCGTTCGGGCGGATGGTCGCCGCGCAGACCGCGATGGAGCTACGGCTCACGCTGCGCCGCGGGGAGTCGCTGCTGCTGACCCTCGCGATCCCGCTGGGGCTGCTCGCGTTCTTCGGCACGGTTGATGTCGCGGGCGCCTCGATCGAGCTGCTGGTGCCCGGCATCGTCGCGCTCGCCGTGATGTCGACGGCGATGACCGGGCTCGCGATCGCGACCGGGTTCGAGCGGCAGTACGGCGTCCTCAAGCGGCTCGGCGCGACTCCCCTGCCGCGGTCCGGGCTGCTGCTCGCGAAGACGCTGTCGGTGCTGGCGGTCGAGGCGTTGCAGGTGGCGTTGATCGTCGCGCTCGGCGCCGCGCTCGGCTGGCGGGCGGACGCGAGCCTGCGGGTGGTCGTCCTCGTCACGGTCTTCGTGGCGGTGGGGACGGCGGCGTTCGCGGGCCTCGGCCTGCTGATGGCGGGGCGGCTGCGGGCCGAGGCGACCCTGGCAGCGGCGAACGGGCTCTACCTCGTGCTGCTGCTCGTCAGCGGCATGGTGGTGCCGCTGGCCAAGCTGCCGAGCGGGCTCGCCGCCGTCGCGCGCCTGCTGCCGAGCGGGGCGCTGGCCGAGGGGCTGCGGAGCGCGTTCGCCAACCAGGGCCAGGTCGTCCGGCCCGCGCTGGTGCTGGCCTGCTGGGCCGCGGGGGCGCTCGCGGCGGCGGCGCTGACGTTCCGCTGGGAGTGAGAACGGGTACGGCCCGCCCGTGGGACTCTCGCTGAAGCCGCAGCACCTGAAGCGGTACAAGGACATCGCCCTGCTGCTCGTGCGCTACGGCCGCTCCGACCTGGTGTCGCAGGTCGGGCTCGACGAGCTGGACGCCGACCCGGCCGTCACCGACGCGCCGGGCAAGCCGGAGCAGCTCGCCGCCGACCTCGAACGCCTCGGCCCCACGTACGTGAAGCTGGGCCAGCTCCTCGCGACGCGCGCGGACCTGCTGCCGCCCGCGTACGTCGATGCGCTCGCGCGCCTGCAGGACGACGTGGCGCCGTTCCCGTACGCCGACGTCGAACGCATCGTGGAGTCCGAGCTCGGCGTCCGCATCTCGCGGGCGTTCCAGATCTTCGACAACGTCCCGCTCGCGTCGGCGTCGCTCGGCCAGGTGCACCGCGCGGTGCTGCGCAACGGCCGCAACGTCGCCGTGAAGGTGCAGCGCCCCGGCATCCGCGACCTGGTGCTGGACGACCTCGACGCGCTGCGCGAGATCGCGGAGTTCGCCGACGCGCACACGACAGTGGGGCGGCGGTACGGCTTCGCGGCGATGCTGGAGGAGTTCCGCAAGTCGATGCTCCGCGAGCTCGACTACCAGCAGGAGGCGCGCAACCTGCTGACCCTGCGCGCCAACCTCGCGGACTTCCCGCGCATCCACGTCCCGGAGCCGGTCGCCGACTACTCGACGTCGCGGGTGCTGACGATGGAGTTCATCGGCGGGCGGAAGCTGACGTCGCTCGGCCCGCTCGCCCAGCTCGAGGTCGAGGGGAACGCCCTCGCCGACCAGTTGATCGGCGCGTACCTCAAGCAGATCCTGGTGGACGGGTTCTTCCACGCCGACCCGCACCCGGGCAACGTGTTCCTCACCGAGACCGGCGACATCGGGCTGATCGACCTCGGCATGGTCGGGCGGGTGC